>CANRPV010000106.1 GCA_947632575.1 uncultured Eggerthellaceae bacterium
AGGCAGATGATCGATGATGATCTGCGCAACCTCACGCGGGTTTTTGTGGGCGAGTTTCGCCGAGCGCATGGCCACCGTCGAAGCCCAATCTCCATGGGACTCATCGCGTGGACGTTCAAGTGACGGCTCAAGAGGTGAATCCGAAGAGATTTCAAGGGCGAGAGCGCCCGATTGAACGGCCTGTTCAATGGCTTGCGTAAAGAGATTTTCCAACTGGTCGCGAATGTCCATAGAATTCCTAATTCAACGTGGCATACATAATGGCTTTGATGGAATGCATTCGATTCTCCGCTTCATCGAACACGCGCGACTGAGCGGACTCGAAAACCTCATCGGTCACCTCAAGTTCGCTGACTCCGTAGCGTTTCTCCACTTCAGCAGCGATTTCAGTCTTATTGTCGTGGAAGGACGGAAGACAATGGAGGAAGATGGCATCGGGGGCTGCCTGAGCCATGAGCTCAGCGGTTACCCGATAGGGAGACAAGAGCTTGATGCGGCTCTCCCACAGTTCCGCGGGCTCACCCATCGATACCCAAATATCGGTATAGATGATCTGCGCGCCGGCAACCGCCTTTGCAACGTCAGACTCGATGCATACCGATCCGCCACTTTCTGCTGCAAGGTTTTCACAGGTCACAACTAGATCGTCAGCGGGAGCGGATTCCGGAGGACAACAGGCCACATAGTGCAAACCGAGCTTGGCGCATACCACCATGAGCGAATTCGCAACGTTATTTCGCGCATCGCCCATGAACACCAGTTTGAGTCCCTGCAGATTGCCATCGAAGTTTTCCTCGATGGTGGTCATATCGGCGATCATCTGAGTGGGATGGAAATCATCGGTAAGACCATTCCAAACCGGAACCCCAGAGTATGCGGCCAGTTCCTCCACAAGGCTTTGGCTATAGCCGCGGTATTCAATGCCGTCGAACATGCGGCCCAACACCCGCGCGGTATCAGCGATAGACTCCTTTTTAGCCATCTGCGAAGAATGAGGATCCAAGTAAGTGACGCCCATACCCAAATCATGACCAGCTACCTCAAAGGAGCAGCGAGTACGCGTTGAGGTCTTCTCAAAGAGCAAAACGATGTTTTTGCCCTCGCAATATTTATGGGGAATATGGTTGTGCTTTAGATGCTTGAACTCGTGGGTGAGTTTGATCAGATAGCGAATTTCATCGGGCGTAAAGTCCAACAGTTTGAGAAAGCTTCGCCCCGTAAGGTCGATAGCCATTGTCCCCTCCTCAGCTAAGCTGGCGCGCCCGGTAGGAATCGAACCTACAACCTACGGATTAGAAGTCCGTTGCTCTATCCGTTGAGCCACGGGCGCGCGAGAAAACCCCTTGCTCTGCAGAGCTCCTGAGCTCATGAAAAAAGCCGGTATGCCGGCTTAATCGGTTTTGGAGCGGGTGACGGGAATCGAACCCGCGTCACGGGCTTGGAAGGCCCGGGCACTAACCGTTGTACTACACCCGCACGATGTAGCTTGAATTATAGCCTAGCTTTTCTATTTACCATAGCTCATAAATTACGTCACACGTTTGGGAATTTTAGGGTAACTATTGCTGCCTTGCTTGTTTGGGCTATGACTCATACGCCAGTGATCATGAGGAGCTTTTGAGAACCCTCTTACTCGATTGAGGAAGGCTCGACAGTATCTGAAAGGCGCAAATTCGCCTTGAGAACCGAGCGCATCTCTTTTCCCTGTCCGTTGGTATATATCTGGTGATCTCCTAAGACCACCAGAGCCAAACGCAGATCGATCCAACCACCAAAGCCGAACTTTAAGTTCTTACGCCACCGGGTTCGGATTATCTTTCTGCGAACATCAGAGCAAGCCTGCCTCGAAAGAATAACCAGACTCACATAACTTGTCATATGGTTCGGTTCAGCTTGCACCAGGTCTATCGCGTTTTGGATCATAAAGTCCAGAAGCTCATCCAGGTAAGTCTCATCAAGTATGTCCGCGCAGAGAAAGAATCGATACTCATGGGTGTGAGCCTCCCAGAGTTTTGCGCGTTTCACCAGCACATATTGGCTTGTGTCAGAGTGTAGTTGAGCGAGAGCATCAAACGTAAAATCCCCCATTGAGAAGTCGCGTTGTATATCGTAATAGGCCTCATGGGCTTTAATAAGTCGCTCGAGGAGCAATGACAACGGATCTTTCGAAATCATAAGAATTTGCTGCTTTCAATAGACTCATAGGGTCTTTCACTAAGATATTGTATGCACAATACCCCGTAACTATATACTTTGTCGGCTTCTTTCTCCCACGAGTCCACACTTTAACTTTCCCCTCTTCTACACCCAAGTATGCCTTGCCACGAAATCATTCTGAAACATTTAAGTAAGATTATTAACATCGGGGAAAGGAAGGTCTTATGAACGCATTACTCGTGCTTGTCATCGCTATCGCGGTTCTCGCACTCGGTTACATCTTTTACGGTGGTTGGCTAGCACGCCAATGGGGTGTTGATCCCAATCGAGTGACGCCTGCTCATGAGTTGGAGGATGGGATAGACTACGTCCCTGCTCCTCCCTACGTGGTGTTAGGCCATCATTTTTCATCCATCGCGGGAGCAGGCCCCATCAATGGCCCCATACAAGCGGCGATTTTCGGCTGGGTTCCCGTCATGCTTTGGGTTCTGATCGGTGGCGTGTTCATCGGCGCAGCCCACGATTTTGGAGCCCTGTTCGCCTCCATTCGTCACAAGGGACGCACACTCGCGGGCGTCATTGAGCAAAACATCGACGACACCGCTAAGCGGCTCTTCTGCATATTCGCCTATCTCACCCTTATCCTGGTAGTAGCGGCTTTCGCCTCTATCGTGGCTGGAACCTTTGCGGTAAGTCCCATCGCTGCCGGTACTCCCGAGGCAGCGGCTGCAACAGCTGCTCAAACGAATTTGGCCAACAGCCGCACGGCTATGATTTCGGTTCTCTTCATCGTCGTAGCAATAATCTGGGGAATCATAACGCGCGGTCGTAAAATCCCTGGAGCCATCAACGTCATCGCAGCTCTGATCATCATTGTGGGCGTCGTGACCTTGGGTTATCTCTTCCCGCTGATCAACCTTGATGGCACCACTTGGATGTGGCTTATCGGACTTTATATCCTTATAGCTTCCGTAGCGCCGGTTTGGATTCTTCTCCAACCCCGCGACTATCTCTCCTCCTACCTGCTTTACTCCATGATTATTCTTGCCTTGATCGGCATTATCGGAACCGGAATCACAGGCGCTTCTTCGAATCTGGACATCCCCGCCTTTACCGGCTGGTCGGTGACTGCTGGTACAAGCAAGGTCGCTACCTCTGGCTTTTTGTTCCCCGCTCTGTTCATCACCATCGCTTGTGGCGCCATCTCAGGCTTCCACAGCCTGGTTTCATCGGGCACCACGTCGAAGCAACTGGATCGCGAAGGCCATGCGCTACCTATCGCTTATGGCGGCATGCTGCTTGAATGTCTGGTCGCGATCATCTCCCTATGCGCTGTCGCCTTTGTCTTCTCTGGCTATATGGACGGCACCTACGCTTCGCCCACGCAGGTGTTTGCAAGCGGTCTATCTCAGATGCTTGCCGCCATCCCAGGACTTGAGAATGTCCAGTCCATCGTTTATTCGCTTCTTATCCTGGCGGTGTCGGTGTTCTGCCTGACTTCTCTTGATACGGCGACCCGTCTCGCCCGCTATCTTTTCCAGGAGCTCTTCACTCCCGTCGGTGTGAAAACCGAAGATCTCACCGGCTGGCGCGGAATCCTCACGAACCCGTGGGTGGCCACCGCGATTACCGTGGTCGCCGGCGTAGGCCTTGGCATGACGGGCTATCAAATGGTGTGGCCACTCTTCGGTGCGGCGAACCAGCTGCTTGCCGCCCTCGGTCTTCTGGCTGTATGCGCGTGGCTGCGCAACGCCAGTCGCAATAACAAGATGCTCTACCTGCCGATGGCCTTCATGATGGTCGTAACGCTCACGTCGCTTGTGATGACCTCGTATTCCAAGATCATGCTCATCGCAGCGGGCACCATGGTCGTAGCTGACGTGGTTCAGCTGATCATCGCCGTATTGCTACTTGTTTTTGCCGTGGTGCTAGCCGTAAAGGGAATCCGAGTTATCTTCAGCAAGGACTCGTCCTCCCATCCAGGAGATGACCAAGCTCAGTCGACTGCGGCCTAGCTCAATTAACAGCGGCTTAAAGGCGTTGCTATTATTCGTCCGGAAGGATCTCGCGCAAAGTCTCTAAGAGCTTATCGATCTCGATAGGCTTCGAGAGGTGTCCATTCATACCGGCGTCGAGTGCTTTCTGACGATCCTCATCAAAGGCATCCGCCGTCAGGGCAATGATGGGCACCTGCGCGCGCTCACCATCAAGAGCGCGGATCTCGCGGGTTGCCGTGTAACCATCCATGATGGGCATCTGGATGTCCATGAGGATCGCATCGTAATAGCCCGGCTCTTTCTGCTGGACAATCTCCACGGCTTCGGTACCATCCTCGGCAGTTTCCGTCTCAAAGTCCGCATCAGCCAGAATATCGAGAGCAAGTTCCCGATTGAAGAGGTTATCCTCCACCAAGAGCAACCGCCTTCCGGAGAAGGACGAGGTGCCCTGCGCCGCACCTTGGATCGCACCCTCGCCTATTCCACCGGCCTCCGCATCCGCACTGGACTCGCTGAAGCCATCAATTCCACCCAGCTCTTCGACAACAAGGTCAACCAATTCAGTGGACTCTCGAAGCTCGGAAGCCTGATCAGGCGAAGGAGCATGCTTGAGGGGAACGGTGACGGTCATGGTGGTGCCTTTGCCCACCTCGCTCGCCACTTCGATAGAGCCACCCATCATATCGAGGATATTTTTGGTAATGGCCATACCAAGACCCGTACCTTGGGTGCCAGATACCGTAGAGGTACGCTCGCGGGTAAAGGGATCGAAGATGCTTGAGAGGAATTCGGGCTGGATGCCGATACCTGTGTCGCTCACCACGAAGATGTAGTTGCTGTACGTCTCACCCAACAAATTCGCAGCTGTATTCTCAGCTGAATTC
>CANRPV010000107.1 GCA_947632575.1 uncultured Eggerthellaceae bacterium
GGGCGATGAAGCTGTCAGCCAGGGCGACCCGCTCGGCTCCCGAGTGGGAGATATCCCGTTCATACCAAAGAGCCACGTCATCGAAGGCCACCTGCGCGTTGGCTTTGACGACCCGTGCAAGACCGCAAACCCGCTCGGCGGTGATGGGATTGCGCTTGTGGGGCATGGCGGAGGATCCTTTTTGGCCTTTGGTGAAGGGCTCCTCGGCCTCAATGACATCGGTCTGCTGCAGCAGGCGCACTTGCATGGCGATCGACTCCAGCGTAGCGGCGGTGGTCGCAAGGGCGGCCATCACTTGCGCATGACGATCCCGTGCTAAAACCTGCGTGGAAAGCGGATCTGGTTTAAGTCCCAGCTTTTCGCAAACGTATGACTCGACGAAAGGATCGATGGAGGAATAGGTTCCCACCGCGCCCGATATGGCCCCGCAGGCAGCCACTTCGCGCGCATCTTCCATTCGCTTCTGAGCGCGCTTGAGCGCCCAAGCCCAGCTACCGAACTTCATACCAAAGGTCATCGGCTCGGCATGAACCCCATGGGTGCGCCCGACGCAAAGCGTGTCCTTAAATTCGAAGGCCCGACGCTTACAGCTGGCGCCAAGAGCTTTAATGTCCTCGAGGATCAAATCGATAGCCTGCACGATCTGATAGGACAGCGCGGTATCTCCCAAATCCGACGAGGTCATACCATAATGAACCCAACGGCTGGGCGGCTCGCTTCCCGCGGGAATATCGCGATCGATATATTCCGCCATGCACGTGGTAAAGGCGATCACATCGTGATTGGTGACCGCTTCGATCTCATCTATGCGCTCAACGGTGAAATCCGCATGGTCGCGAATCCAGCGGGCCTCCTCTTTCGTGATCCCCGCCTGACCCAGTTCCGCCTGAGCCTCGCAGGCTAGCACCTCGATCTCTTTCCAGATGGAGAATTTGTTCTCCAACTCCCAGATATGGCCCATGACAGGACGGGTGTAACGACCGATCATACTTGTCCTCTCCTAGCGTTTAAAGACTTACAGCCCTCGCAGGGCGCTACGCACTTCATCAAGCACGTCGATTTCAGCGGCCACGATAAGCGTGTCACCGGCGAAGATGACGGTATCCGGAGAAACCACGGTCATCTCGCTGCCGGAGCTGACCGCCACAATGACCGACCCCTCTGGCATAGGGACGTCGGCCACCTCGATCCCGCCTTCCTCGTTGGGACGGCGGATATGGTTGACGGGAATCTCAACCAAGTTAATGTCCCCATGGGTCAAGGACGAAACGACGCTCACCGAGCCGAGAAGGGTCTCCTCCTCGATCAAAGTCGCGATCAGCGTCGTGGACGACACGCATTCGATGCCCACCTCTTTAAAGATGCGCAAGTTTTTGGGGTTGTTCACGCGAGCGATGCAGCGTGGCACGTTAAACACTCGCTGAGCGATCTCGCAGGCCACCAGGTTCGCATCGTCTTGGCCCGTCGTAGCCACAAAGACGTCCGCTCGGCGTATGCCTGCCTCCTCCTGATAGAAGGAGTCGCAGCCATCGCCATTGATAACCAGGTAGCGGCCTTCGAGAGCCACCGACAGCTGATCGGCTTTCTCTCGGTTCGTTTCGATGATGGACACTTCGTTACCGCTTTTCAGCAAAACAGTGGCCAGATAGGAACCGATCTTGCCGCCTCCGGAAATAATGATGTACATCTCAGATCCCCTTACCGACCCGCTTGCGCCTAGTCAGTTATAAAGTGGGAGAATTCCCTGATCTTGTCATGATCGACGCAGGCCAGCACCGTGTCTCCGTGATAGAGCACCGAGTCCTTGGTGGGAATTGAGGATGCCGACCCATCGCGACGCTCAAAAGCGACGATGCGAATCTCATGGTCTTGTTCCATGTCCGCCACACGAATGCTGTTGGTGTTTTCCCGATCGGAGAGATTGAGAGAGAAACGAAGCAGCTCATAGTCGCCAAAGGTCTCCACATGAGCGCCATGACCTGAGACGATCTTTGAGTAGACGTCCTCGGCCACAAGCGAAGTACCGCAGACATAATCGATACCCAACTGCATATAGGCACGCTCATGCTGGGGATTATAAAGACGCGCGATCACGTGAGGCACATCGTAGAGGCGACTGGCCACCTCGGCGCACATCAGATTGGCGTTGTCATACTGGGTGACTGCCGCTAAGACGTCGCATTCCTGAATACCTGCACGGATCAGGACATCTTCGTCGTAGCCGATACCTTGAATGGTCGACCCGTTGAAGTTCTGTCCGAGGTTGCCAAAGGCGTCCGCCCGACGATCGATGACGCAGACATTGCGTTCATCGTCAGAGAGCAGGGTGGCTAGCTGGGAACCCACGCGCCCGCAACCGATGACAATTACGTTCTCCATGGCTGGCTGTCCCTTTCAAAAAAGAACGGGCCTTAATTGACCCGGAGAAATTCTATAACATTGACAGGCTTCTTAAGCCTAGATCTTCTGCATCTCTGACAAGGTATTCGCGTACCAGCTCTGGTAGGTCGGCGGACAGTACTTCTGAGCGGCTCCAAGGCTGATGGTGAAACCATAGCCATTGGCCAAACCGGCCACATGGGAGCGGATGGCGCTATCCCACGAATCCCAGCTCGATTGGCCCCAACCCCAGGCGTTATGCCACCTGAAGCAGTTCAGACCCTTGCTGCTTTCGGTGTTCGAAATTGCCGGTGACCAGCGGGGGTCAACACCGTTTTCCCAAGCAGCCGTCGCGAAGACCTCGCCATAACCATCTAAAGGAGAGCCGGCCAGATAACGGTCGATGCGATTAGTCCACTCGGAGATGAAAGCGTCACGACCGACGCTGAAATCCACATCGCTCACCGGCATAGAGCCGCGTTTGGCATAGTAGGCATCCTTGGCCGCCTGTGCTTTGGCGATAGCCGCTTGTTCGGCGGCGATGCGAGCCTGCTCAGCGGCGATGCGAGCGGCCTCTTCCTCGGCAAGAATCTCCTCGATACCCTTGGAGATATCACGCTCGGCCGGATCACTCAGATTGGCCTCATCGAAGCTTAAGGACTGTACGCTGTCATCGTCCTCAGCTTCGGTTTCGAAAACAGGGGCCTTCGCCTCAATGACCAGCGCCTGACTCTGCTCATGCAAACCGAAGGACTGAGCGTCGGACTCAGAGGAATCTGCGGAGGCAAGCCCACGCGTGACGAGACTAAACACCAACGCGAACGCGATGCCTGCAACGATAATAAATAAAGCATGAAACTTAGAGGCTTTTTGAACGCCTACCGTCAAATGCTTCCCCTCTTCGACTCGATTCAACACACGAGAACATCCCGCCCGTAAGGCGTGACAGCAAGCTAAGTTTAAGAATGATTAGCTGTCGAGGAGGTCTCGTTATGTCATTAACTCGTGAAAGTCTATACCAAAGCACCCGCGAAAGCGAGAACTAATCGGAGACGCTCACGTTTTATCCGTAGTCTGCGAACCTGGTTCTGGGTCCAACTCTAACGGGAGACGGGTCACGAAAATGCTCGCTATGCGACTCCGACGCATGCGCTCGATCTTGAACGAATAGCCGTCCACGATGAACTCATCACCGGTTTTTGGAACCGAGTCAAAGGTGTCCATCAACCAGCCAGCGATGGTCTCGTAATCATCGGAATCGGTGAGCGGCCAGCCGAGCTCCTTGGCGTCATCCACGGGAAAACTTCCATGCACCCGCCAATGATCCTCATCGATTTGGGTGATGAGCTCACGATCTAAATCGGTTTCGTCGACGATCTCACCGACGATCTCTTCGAGAATATCCTCGACGGTGACCAACCCATGGGTGCCACCATACTCATCGACGATGATGGCCATCTGCTGATGCTTAGCCTGCATCTCAGATAGAAGAGGAAACACATCCTTGGTCTCGGGCACAAAGAGCGGTTCGTACATGAATTTGGTGACCGGCTCATCGATGCGTCCATCCATCAGTGGCCCGATCAGATCCTTGTAGTAGATCACACCGATGATGCCATCGATGTCTCCATGATAGACCGGCAGACGCGAATAGCCGGTTCCCCGCATACGCTCAAGGGCGGTGCGCCCGCTTTCCTCATCGCTGACGAGAATCATATCCACCCGCGGTTGCATGATTTCACGTACGGCCATGGACGAGAGATCGAGGATCTCACTCACCATCTGGCGCTCGTTGCCATCAAGCTCCTCGAGTCCCTCGACGATCTCCTGGAGCTCCTCTTCGCCCTCGCCATGATGGCGATTCTTGGAGAAGAAGTCGAAGAGGCCCTTTTCCGATCGAGAACTTTCGTGATCCTTTTCAGCGTGTTTTTCCATGGCTCTACTCTAGCACACTTCCTCCGGGCTTCACCCAGTTAAGCCACCCGTCAGCTCCCTCCGCAGCAACATCGATCAGGCGAATGGTCGAGCCGCCGATGCCGGCTGCGGTTCTGACCATAAGCGTTGCCGTCCCGGCCGCTCGCTGGAACGGGTTGGTTCGCACCCAGCCGTATTGGATCTTTTGCCGCAGAAAGCTTATTGATTCCCGAGAAAAGCCACCGTTGTTGATCTGCATGAAGCGACGGTTGTATCCGAAACTGGATCCCCTCGCCCAAAGCACCGCCCCGACCAAATCAAGCACGAGCAGAACCACGGCGATGGCGTAAAGCCCGGCAGCCAGACCGTTGACCAGGTTGGACGCCCACGCAAGCTCTGCGATGTCCGTTGGGTTTGCCAGGCAGGTCGTCCCTGTCTGTGCGTCAAGAAACGGCGCCGCGAACAGGTGAAAGCTTAGCTGGCAGCAGAGCGTGATAAGCGCTATCCAAAAGCCTCCCCCTTGCCAGATGCATCGCCGAATCACCGCTCTTCTCAACGCCGCAGGAGCCACGGGTGTGAGCTCGTGGGGTACGTCTTCGTATTCGGGAAGGAGCCCTTTGATAATCTCCGATGCGCGCGAGACCTTCACGAAAGGATGGATCACCACGCCTTGGCTTACTCCCTTATTCTCAGAATCGCTGTTGTCACTGAGATTGGCATCGACTTTACC
>CANRPV010000108.1 GCA_947632575.1 uncultured Eggerthellaceae bacterium
CGGGTCAACAAGCGAATGAACGTGGATTTACCAGATCCCGAATGACCCACCAAAAAGATGAACTCGCCAGCGAAGATCTGCAACGAGATGTCATCCAAAGCAGCTTTATCAGGCTGGGCGGGATAAAACTTCGTGACATGATCGAAAACGATGACTGGCGTGCCCATGTTGGCGGGCTCGTCGTTGATGTCTAAAACTGGAAGTGACTGGGAAAGCTGAGAGGTGATCTGAGCTCTTCGAGAGTGAGCCCCCTCCTGTGAGCTTGGCGGAACGCTTGTCCCCGCATGGCGCCCGTGCGCAGCCAGCTCTTCACTCATCGGATTTGCCACAGTTATTGCTCCGTTCAAAATGTAATGTACTGGGACCTATCTATTCTAGCAGAGGCCTTTACGGGCTAAAGCCTTCTTCACAGCTTCAACAATGGCCTTCCAATCTAAACCGAAATAGCCTAAAAGCTCCTCGAAGTTGCCCGATTTGCCGAAGCGATCACGCACACCGACGCACTCGCAGATGCAAGGCTGGTCGGTCGCGAGTAGTTCGCAAACCGCAGAGCCCAAACCACCGATGAGCTCATGCTCCTCAGCGGTAACCACGCACCCGGTCTTCGCCGCCGAAGTCAAAATGGTTTCTGAGTCCAGAGGTTTCACGGAGAAAGCATCGATGACCTCGGCTTCAATGCCCTCCTCGGCGAGGGCATCAGCTGCCAGGAGCGCCTCCCGAATCTCCACGCCACAGGCCACGATGGTCACATCGCCACCCTCACGAATCTTATAGGCCTTGCCTATTTCCAGATCCACCCCATCCTCGTAGACGCAGGGAACATTCGCCCGACCCATACGAACATAGATCGGACCCGGAGTTAGGGCGGCAAGACGAATGGCCGAGCGTGCCGCAGCATAATCGGCGGGAACGAGAACCCTCATGCCAGGTAGTACGCGCATCAAGGCGATATCCTCAAGCATCTGGTGACTTCCCCCGTCAGGGCCCACGGAAATGCCCGCATGAGTGGGTGTGATCTTGACGTTCAAGTTGGAGTAGCAAACGGTGTTGCGAATCTGATCATAGACGCGTCCCGTTCCAAAGACGGCGAACGAGCCGGTAAAGGCCACGTTTCCGGTAAGAGCCAGACCTGACGCCACACCGATCATGTTCTGCTCGGCGATGCCGCAGTTAAAGAAGCGCTTGGCGTTTTCGGGGCTCGAGCTCGCGAAAGCCGCCAAGGTAGTCGAACTCGAAAGGTCAGCGTCCACCCCTACTACCGGAATGCCTTCGGAAGCCAGCTCGATAAGGGTTTTCCCAAAAGCCGCCCGCGTGGCTTTCTTGACTTCCCGGGCCTCTTTGCTTGCCAGTGTCACCATCATGCTCACCTAGGCCCTTTCCGCGCCAAGCTCTGCCAGAGCCTGTGCCCCTTGCTCCGCATCCGGGGCCTTACCATGCCAAGAAGCTTGATTCTCCATGAACGAAACGCCTTTGCCCTTCACCGTATCCGCGATGATGGCTATGGGCTTTCCGGCTTTTTGGTTTTTAGCCTGGTTCAGAACACGAACCAGCTCATCAATATTGTGGCCATCAACGCTTAAGACATCCCAACCAAAAGCCTTGAACTTCTCATCGAAATCTTCGGGATTGCAAACCAGACGAATATCGCCGTCGATTTGCAGGCCATTGTGGTCAACGATAGCGACAAGGTTATCGAGCTTTTGATGGGCGGCGAACATGGCGGCTTCCCAGACTTGGCCCTCCTGACATTCGCCATCGCCTAACAGCACGAAGACATTGCTCGTAAGGCCAGCGAGACGCAGACCCGCACAGATACCGCTCGCGATGGAAAGTCCTTGGCCGAGCGATCCCGTGGAGACCTCCACGCCGGGAACGCGATTGGAATCCGGGTGCCCCTGTAATGACGAACCCAGCTTGCGCAAACCCATGAGATCCTCTTCGGGGAAATATCCCGCCTTGGCCAAGACGGCATAGAGCGCCGGAGCCGCATGACCCTTAGACAAGATGAACCTGTCACGATCAGCGCGATCAGGATCCGCGGCATCGTAGTCCAGCACGCCGCCAAAATAGAGAGCGGTCAGAATATCCGTGCAGGAGAGCGATCCTCCTGGATGGCCGCTTCCAGCTTCGGTGAGCATCCGAATGATCTGAATGCGGATATCATTGGCTATGATTTCTAGATCCGACCTCTCCATGACCTTCCTCCCCGAAAGTCCTCTTAGGTTTATCATCACATCAATTCCCGACTCGTCTTACCGAATCATTCTCCATTTGTGGTAACCGATGACAAAATCATCCAAGTCCCCATCAAGCACGGCATCCACGTTGCCGGTCTCAACGCCGCTGCGTACATCCTTAACCAGCTGATAGGGATAGAGTACATAGTTTCTAATCTGAGAGCCGAAGGAATTTTCCATGCGGTCGCCCCGAAGTTCATCGATCTCCTTCTGGCGTTTTTGCTGCTCCAGCTCATAGAGCTTGGCTTTCAGCACGCGAAACGCCGCTTCTTTGTTCTGCAACTGAGACTTTTCGTTTTGACAGGTCACCACGATACCCGTCGGCTCATGGGTGAGTCGCACCGCGGAGTCGGTGGTGTTTACGCACTGGCCACCGGGGCCGCTGGATCGATAGACGTCCACCCGCACATCGGCGGGATTGAGGTCGACTTCGATATCGTCGGGCAGCACGGGAAGCACCTCGACGCTCGCGAAGGTGGTGTGACGACGCTTCTTATCATCGGTGGGAGAAATGCGCACCAAGCGATGAACGCCTGATTCGCTGCGAAGCATGCCATAGGCATTGCGCCCCTCAAGCTGGATGGTAGCTTTGTCAAGACCAATGCCCTCTCCGCTGACCAGGTCCAGGACGTTGACTTTCCAGCCTTTTTCCTCGGCGTAGCGACTGTACATGCGATAGAGCATCTCGGTCCAATCCTGCGCCTCAAGCCCACCTTGGCCGGGGTTGACCGTTAAGATGGCGTCCCCGCTGTCAAATTCGCCGGAGAACCAGGATTCCATCTCGAGACTGTCGAGAAGCTTGAGAAGCTTGGCCAAACTGCTTTCGAACTCTTCGGCAAACGAAGGATCTTCGTTGGCAAGCTCATAAGCTGCCATCACATCATCAAGCAGCGATGCCGCGCCTTCATAGGCGCGGATGACATCGCGTAGATTACTCGCCTGCTTGGACACCATCTGAGCTCGAGCGGAATCTTCCCAAAATCCCGCTTCCGCCTGCTGCTTATCCAAAGCAGCCAGCTCTTCAGTTTTCGCTTCTATAGCCAGGTATGCTTTAGCATCCGAGACGCGTTTTTGTGCCTGTTCGATATCTCTTAAATCCGACATAATTCCTTGGATTCTTTTACTGCGGGTCCTGTCACCTTAGCACAAAGAACACTGAGACGATAACGGTAAACAGCACCGGGCACTTAGCGTCCGTGGCATTTCTTATACTTCAAACCCGAACCGCAAGGACAGGGATCGTTGCGTCCCACGTTAGCGAAGGGATCATCCTTGTCTTTCACGTACGTTTGAGCCTTTACCGGCGCAGGACGCGGAGCCGCAGCGGGCACCGATCCTGGCGCAACCGCGGCAGCCGGTGCTGTCCGGGATGCAGCCGCCTGTCGCCCAGATCCTGAGGAGCTTGATAGCGCCTCCTCGGGGGCCGAGTAATTGAGTTTACGGCCAAGCGGATTATCGGCCTCAGGCAGGCCACCCGCTTGAGGGGCCCCGCTTGCACCGGCGGGAGCGGCGCCTGCGGGAGCGGCGCCTGCGGGAGCAGGACGCACGGCGATCTGAAGACGCAGAAGGGTTCGCAGATAATCATCGTACATGGAGGAGGTCATATCCTGGAAAGCCTGATAAGCCTCGTTCTTGTACTCCACCAGCGGATCGCGCTGGCCGATCGCACGCAAGCCGATACCGGTCTTTAGATAGTCCATCTCTTGGAGATGAGCCATCCAGCGGGTATCGATGATGCGCAACATCACCTGAGCAGCCAGGTTTTTCATGATCGGCTCGCCGAGAGTGGACTGCTTCTCGGCATAGACGCGCTCAAGATTTTCCGTCATCGCCGCCTCAAGGGGCTCCACGTCTTCGTCGAGATTAATGTCTTCAGCTTTGAACCCTTTCTGACCCGTCATATTGGTCATCCAGAGGTCGATGCCCTTCATATCCCACTCTTCGCTCGACGTTTTTTCGGGGCACATTTCGTTGACCACGTCGGAGACGGCATCCTCGATGATGCCCGCTATGTCGGCGGAGACGTCCTTACCATCCAAAATGGCATTGCGCTCCTCATAGATCGCCTTGCGCTGCAGGTTCATAACGTCGTCGTATTCAAGCACGTTTTTACGAGCGGCGAAGTGCATGGATTCTACCTGCCGCTGGGCCGTCTCGATGGATTTTGAGACCATGCTCGCCTGAATGGGCGTGCTGTCATCAAGTCCACCCTTTTGCATCATATTGCCGATGGCATCCATTCGGCTGCCGCCGAACAAACGCATCAAATCGTCCTGAAGCGACAGATAGAACTGGGTCGTACCCGGATCTCCCTGACGGCCGGAACGACCGCGAAGCTGATTGTCGATACGACGCGACTCATGCCGCTCGGTACCGATAACGCACAGTCCGCCGGCGGCGACCACTTGCTCATGCTCCTCCGCGCAGATGCGGCGAGCCTCCTCAAGCGCGTCAGCCCGATCCCGCGGCGTGGGAAAAAGAGCGTTCAGGTTGCCTTTCTCGTCAAGCTCTGGGGCATCAGGATCAAACCCGCGGTCGCGAAGGATATCCTCGGCCATAATCTCGGGATTGCCGCCGAGCAAGATGTCCGTACCACGGCCAGCCATGTTGGTGGCGATGGTCACCGCGCCGACCCTTCCCGCTTGAGCCACGATATGAGCTTCGCGCTCATGATGCTTCGCATTTAAGGTGTCATGCTTGATGCCGCGCTTATCCAACAAGCGTGAGAGCTTCTCGGAGCTTTCGATGGATACCGTGCCGATCAGGC
>CANRPV010000109.1 GCA_947632575.1 uncultured Eggerthellaceae bacterium
ACTTGCTGCGAATACTTGGCCGTGATGATATGACCAAGAGGATGAGCGAAGTTATGGCATACCGCCTTAGCGTTTCCGGTGGTTCCTGAAGTGAAGTAGATGAGCATCAAATCCTTCGAGGTGACACCATCTTCTCCGGTCGGACGTTCGAACTCATCGGATTCGTTCTCAATCAGCTTATCGAATTCGAGCCATCCATCACGAGCACCCGCCACGACGATAAGGTTTTCGATGCTTGTGGTCTCAGGAAGAGCCTCTTCAGTCTGGGTGCAGACGTAATCGTCATTAACGCAGATCATCATCTTGACACCAACGGTGTTGGCGCGATAGGCGATATCCTTTTTCGTCAGCTGTAAAGATGCGGGGATAACGATGGCGCCCAGCTTACAAAGAGCAGTAGCCACAACCCAGTATTCCCAGCGGCGACGTAGGATGCAAAGTACGATATCACCCTTGCCGATACCCATCTTGCGCAGGGCATTAGCCGTCTTGTTGGAGAGTTTCGAAATGTCGGTAAAGGTCAAAGTTTTCTCATTGCCGGCATCATCGCACCAGAGAAGAGCCCGCTTATCAGGCTCAACCTTCGCCCATTCATCGACAACGTCAAAACCGAAGTTGAACGCCGGCGGCACATTGATTTGAAAGTTCTCAAAGAAGTCCTCGTATGAATCGAACTCGATTCTCGGACAATATTTTTTCAGTATATGATCCACGTCTTTTCAGCCCTCTTTCGCGCCAATTCTATTCCGCAATAATGGTGATGAATTTAGCAGTTTCAGTTCCGCCACAACGCTGCCCATGAGGAATCATGGGATTGAAATAAATGGAATCCCAGGGATTCAGGGTAAATTCTTTATCACCGATGGTGACGATGACCGTGCCTTCGATGACGAAGTTGAATTCCTGCCCCTGGTGAGTAACCAAAGCAGCGGGCTCATCGCTCGGGTCAAGGAATACAACAAGAGGCTGCATGATCTTGTCACGGAAGCGCCAAGCCATGTCCTCATAATAGTAACCGGGATAGCGGTCTACCTCACGTCCCTCGCCTTTGCGAACCACATGATAGGTATCAAGCTTCGCCGCCGTTCCGGTTAAGAGCTCAGTCAGCTCCACATCGAATTTCTGAGCCATGTGATACAGAGCGGAGATCGGCACATCGTCGCCGGTTTTCTCCCACTGACGATAGGTCTCAAGGCTTACCCCGAGATCCTGGGCCATCTCTTCCTGGCTTACGCCGCAGGCCTCACGCAGGCCTTCCATACGCTGGCCAACCTCGGATAACAGCTTTTCGTCGTTCATTAGAGCCTACGCCTCCATTCCAAGCTTGATAGCCTCTTTGTTTTTATCAGCCAAAGCGGCTTTGCGGGCAGGCACGCATTTATCGATGGCCGCATCCAAAGTGTCACGATCACAAAACTCAGTCATGCCATAGAGCTTACCAAGCAAAATGATGTTAGCAAGACCCTTCAGTCCCGCCTCCTCCGCCATAGTGGTCGCGGGAATGCCGATAATCTGCACATCATCCCGCTCACGCATAGATGTCACCATCGCGGTGTCCGCGATGACGATACCACCCGGCTTCACGGCATCAATAAAGCGATCGTAAGAAGGCTGATTGAGTGCGATGAGCACATCTGGCTCGACCACCAAAGGAGAGCCGATGGTGCGATCTGACAGAGTGACCGAGCAATTGGCGGTGCCGCCACGCATCTCCGGACCGTAGGACGGAAGCCAAGAGACCTCTCGCTCCTCAATAAGCCCGGCATAGGCGATGACCTTACCAGCGAAAAGAACGCCTTGGCCGCCGAAACCAGCAAGAACTATTTGGATTTCTTCTTTCACGAGTTGCTCCCCTCCTCGGAAGGAACTACCAAGGGGCAGTCCTTAGCCCGGTCTAACGCAGCCTCGGCTGCATTGGCATAGCCATCGGCCACGACGTCTTTATACACGCCGAGAGGATAGTAGGGCAGCATGTTCTCACGCATCCATGCGAAAGCCTCTGACGGAGTAAGACCCCAGTTCGTCGGGCAGGTGGAGACTACTTCCACCAACGAGTAGCCCTTCTTGGCGATCTGAGTATCAAACGCCTTACGTATGGCCTTCTTAGCATTGCGAACGCTTTTGGGAGTGTCGACCGTTACACGCTCTAAATAAGCGACGCCATCAAGTGTCGAGAGTAGCTCACAAACCCTGACAGGATAGCCCGCCTTAGACACATCGCGTCCATAGGGCGAGGTTTGAGTGATCTGGTTCGGCAACGAGGTGGGAGCCATCTGGCCACCCGTCATGCCGTAGATCGCATTGTTGATAAAGATGACGGTGATGTTCTCGCCGCGGGTGGCCGCATGCACGGTTTCAGCCATGCCGATAGAGGCCAAGTCGCCATCGCCCTGATAGGCGAAGACCACGTTGTCGGGATGAACGCGCTTCACCGCGGTGGCAACCGCCGGAGCGCGACCATGAGCCGCCTCGATCATGTCACAGGCGAAAAAGTCATAGGCCATAACAGAGCAGCCCACCGGTGCGATACCGACGGTCTTTCCCTCTACGCCAAGCTCATCGATGACCTCTGCCACCAAGCGATTCACGATACCGTGAGTGCAACCCGGGCAGTAATTGGTGACAACGGGAAGCAGGGCATGGGGACGCTCGAAGACTACCTTCATTTCCTTCGTTGTTTCCGCCATGGCTACTCACCTGCCTTTCCAATGAGAGAAGCTTGCATCTCTTTGATCTTTGTCAGGACTTCGTTGGGCGTTGGGATAACGCCACCAGTACGTCCATAAAACTCCACGGGTGCACGTCCAGCGACCACGAGTTTCACGTCGTCGATCATCTGACCCATGTTCATCTCAACCGACAGATAGGCCTTAGCGTGAGAGCAGGTCTCCTCCAAGGCAACCTTCGGGAAGGGCCACAGCGTGATGGGACGGAACAGGCCCACTTTGATTCCCTGTTCGCGAGCCGTGTTGACGGCGCTGCGAGCCACACGGGAAGAGGCGCCGAAGGCCACGACGATGATATCCGCGTCATCGCAGAGATAGGACTCGGAGCGCTGCTCCTCAGCCTCAACGCGCGCGTACTTTTCAAAGCGTGCCTGGTTGAGCTTCTCTAAGTGATCGGCGGTCAAATAGAGCGAGTTGATGACGTTATGCTCACGCTTGTCACCGTGACCCGTCGTCGCCCAATCCTTTTCCGGAAGGGTCTTCGGATCGATCATCTTGGGCAGCTCAACAGGCTCCATCATTTGGCCGAGCATACCGTCGGCCAGGATCATGACGGGATTGCGATACTTATCTGCGATATCGAAAGCACCGTAGGCCAGGTCGCACATCTCCTGCACGGTTGAAGGAGCGAAGACGATGCAATGGAAATCTCCATGACCCATCGCGCGAGTGGCCTGCCAATAATCCGACTGGGAAGGCTGAATGCCACCGAGACCTGGGCCTCCACGCTGCACGTTGATGATAAGACCCGGCAGGTCGGCGCCAGCCATATAGGAAATACCCTCGCTCTTAAGAGACACGCCTGGAGACGAGGACGACGTCATAACACGAGCACCGGCGGCAGCGGCGCCATAAACCATGTTGATGGCCGCGATCTCGCTTTCCGCCTGCAGATAGGTGCCACCTACATAGGGCATACGCTTGGCCATATAGGCAGCAAGCTCTGTCTGGGGCGTAATGGGATAGCCAAAGAAGAAGCGGCAGCCTGCCCGCATGGCGCTTTCGGCTAGAGCCTCATTGCCCTTCATTAACACTTTCTCAGCCATATCCTCTACCTCTCCACCGTAATGGCCACATCGGGGCACATGAGCGCACATGAGCAGCATCCTATGCATTTTTCTTGATCAACGCATTGGGCCGGATGGTAGCCCTTGGGGGTGATGCGATCCATTGCCAGCTCCATAATTGAGACGGGGCACGCGTCTACGCAGTTGCCGCATCCCTTGCAGAAGCCTTCGTCTACGCTAACTCTGGGCATGAACTCTCCTCTTTCACCATTGTCGTTCCATAAGGCTATTGTTATACCGCGATCTTTTGAAAAAGACGCCGTCAAACCTCAGTTTCTTAAGACTTCCACGGTGGCTTTACGTAAACCTTAACCGGATAGAACGTCTCACCTACGGGAAACATCTCCTCCACCTCACTTTGACCCTCTCCGCCGAGAAAGTCGAGAAAGTGCTCGGGAAAAGTGATGCACACCAGAGGAACTCCCGCCAGATGAGCCACCCTAAAACCGAAGGGAATCGAAAGGGAGATATCCTCCAACGTGGTCTCATCCTGCAGATGGGAGTTATTGACCACGCCCGTTGGCTCAAGGCGCGAGGCCTGCTTGATGTCTTCTAAAACGCCGATAGCGTCAGCGGCATGCGGGGTCAGATTGCGATAACCATTCACCACATACCACATCTGATAGGGACCGGCTTTGATGGCGTCAGCGAACCGGCCCAGAGCCGTCGCTCCCACATCGTCACCACCGGCGTCGATGATGGTGCATCGGGTTCCGGTCTCATCACTATAGGCGCTATCGATTGCCGGTCTGATCGACCCGGTGAGCGCTGGCACGTCTAAATTAGTCCCAGCCTCGGCAAACGCCGGCGCTACAAGCTTGACGCCGTTTTCCTCAAGAACCGTACGATACTCGCTCGCCCTGAAATAGGGGTTTACCACATCAAGGTCCACCAAGGTGACGTCAAGACCTGACGACGCCGCATCGAGAGCCACGTTGAGAGCCAGGTTGGTTTTACCGACCCCATAGTGGCCAGTGATAACCGTAACCGGTGACAGCTCTAAGCCTTTGCGCGTTGCTCTTGGGCTTAAAGCGGAGCTCTCGGGGCTCTCAGTCATATCAGTCCTCCAGATATTCGCTCTGAGCATCGCCCTCGCGGATGGCCACACGACGAATCTTGCCGTTGACCGTGCGAGG
>CANRPV010000110.1 GCA_947632575.1 uncultured Eggerthellaceae bacterium
TGTCTTTACCTTAAAGCTCATCCAGATATCTCAGCGAATGGACTCAAACGCCTCTATGCCAGGAGTTAAAGAAGTGGTGTTTCTGCTCGTGTTTTTCGCGGTCTTTCTGTTTTTGATCCAACACTCCTTTGAGCTCATGCAGGCGCTTTATGAGGTGGTAGGTCTTGCCATCGACCGCGTGACGGCGCTTTTCGGAGGCGGACGTGCGCTTGATTTGACTCAGGTTTCCATCACCACCACCGATGATGATCTGCCGGCACTGCTTGCCATGATCGTCGTGGCGCTCATCAGCTGGACTGTCGTCATCGCGGCATACATTGTGGCGCTTGTGGTCTCTTGGGCGCGCGCCATCCAGCTCTATCTCTTGGCGGCCTTCTCTCCGATTCCGCTCTCGCTCATGGCACTAGATGAGACGCGTCAGGTAGGCATTGGATACCTGAAGTCGTTTTTCGCGGTCTGTCTCGCGGGCCTTATCATCCTCGTGCTTCTTGTGGCCTTTCCCATCGTCTTGGGATCCTTGAGCGCGGTCAATCTCGGCACGAATTCGCCGGTGGACTCTATCGTGGGCGGCCTTACCTACGCGCTTCAATACCTCGCCATGTGCGTGCTGCTCATCCTCTCGCTAGTAAAAAGCGGAAGCTGGGCACGAGATGTGATGGGAGGCGTCTAAACCTATGAACATCAAAGCGTTCACTGGGGCCACCGGCATGTGACTGAGGGGCGCCTTAGCGCCCCTAAGCTCAACTCAATTAAGAAATATGAGTTGGCGGGCTTCCACGACATCCCCGCCAGATCCAATCAGAGGAGATAACAATGCCTGAGAAGAAACACACCTATATCACGCTTCATAAGAACTTCGTCCGTGAAAACATCGAGTATACGGACAAAAAGACCGGCGAGAAGAGCACTTTTAACTCCGTCACGCTTCCCCATGACACCATCATCGACGGAAAAGACCTCGCAGGTTATCAGTTCAGTCCCCTCTATGTAAACGAGTCCAAGTACCGCGGTGAGAACTACCGGGATATTCCGCTACTGAGTGATCGCGAGGTATGGCTCCAAAAGACCCTTTTCGACGCGGATGGCAACCGCATGACTAACGAAGAAGGGCGCAGCGTGCGCGATACGATAAAGGTCATGCCCGCCCAGATTAAGACCGCTCTCACTGAGGCCTACGACCGCTACAAAGCAAGCCGCGATAACCCAGGAAGACAAGATCAGTCCAAAGAAACAACACGTAGTGATGGAAGATCCCTTTCCGAGCGCGCCGCAAATGCGAGGGAGGGAGCAGAGGCAATGTCTGATCACGACATCCCTTTTGATGAGCGGGCGCGCTAGGCGGTGTTCGATGAAACATTCTCAAAGCGCACTGAGCACTCTGCGCAAAACCGCAGGCAAAGTGGCTCCCCTCATCCTTGTCCTGGCATGTCTTTTGGGCGGGCTTATTAGGCCTGAGGCAGCCCAGGCGGCAGAGAGCGCAAACCTTACAGTCGGAGGCAGCATTTATTATGAGGGCTGGGGTACCACCTGGATGTATGTGGATGGCAAGATGGCCTATTGCTCAAATCCCGAAAAGCGCACGCCTGAGGCCGGAACCTACAACAAACAAGCTGTCACCACCACCGCCGGACGCGACGCGGAGCTGATCGCCGATCTCTGGTTTTCCTACGGATCCCCAGGCTTTGATCGCAGCCTCTGGCCTGCGAGTTGGTATGACGGAAGCCCTATGACCGATGAGCGCTATGCGGCACTTGCCCACATCCTCATCTCAGACACCTACTCCAATAACGGTGACTACGCGCTGTCCGGAACCAACGAGGAGTTCAAGCACTGGGCATTGCGACAGGTGATCGGCTATGACGATGGCTACGTCAATGACCAATCAACGGGATACCGCATCAAAAAGCTCACCGATGCCCCTCCGAGCAACTTCTATCCTTTCATGCTCAACACCGGAAGCGAAACCCAGCTCATCTTATCGTTTTCCTATGTGCCTTATGGTGCTATCGACCTTCAGAAGGCCTCCGCCAATCCCTCTTTATCTCAAGGAAACGACTGTTATTCGCTAGAAGGTGCACTCTATGGTATCTACTCGGATGCCTCATGCGCAAAAGAGGTGGCAACCATCACCACAAACGCCTCAGGTTATGGCAAGGCCGAAAACCTTTTGCCGGGCTCCTATTGGGTAAAGGAAAAGAGTGCGCCTCGAGGCTATGCGCTTGATAAGAGCGTCTATGCGGTTTCGGTACAAAGCGAGCAGACCTCCCGGGTCGCGGGACGCTCCATCATGGAGGTGCCTCAGGGAGACCCGGCTGAAAACCTGCTCGCCAAACACGACGGAGATCGTATTTGGACGCCAGAGGAAAACGCGGCCCAAGGAGGAGCGTCTCTTGCGCTTGCGAAGTTTAAGGTCGAGTATTTTGATGGGTACTACGACACGGCGGATGCCGCTCGCGCATCAGGTGCGCCCACGCGAAGCTGGGTTATGCAAACCGATGCGGACGGATACGTAAGCCTTGCCCTCGGTGAGTCAACCTTCGACTACGCTGGCGAAAGCTATCCGTATAAGGTGTCGGGTGATGCGTTCTATAAATCCCTTTCGGGAAACATCACGCTTCCGCTCGGCACCGTCGTCGTTCAGGAGATCGCACCTCCCGAGGGCTATCTTTTGATCGATCCTCTCACGAAGGCTGCCCCTGTCGCCACAGCGCACCAGATCAAAAACACCGGAGATAGCGGCGTAATCACAAGTGAGGATGTGAACACCTACAACATGCCCGCCAAGCCTGAGCAGGTGATAAGGGGCGGTGTGAAGATCCAAAAGATCGATTCTGAGCGTCTGCTTGCAAGTCCCCAGGGAGATGCCGCGCTTAACGATGCGACCTTCGAGATCAAAAACCTGAATGATCAAAGCGTGTTTGTGGGTGGGCGTGAGTACGGATCCGGCGAGGTGGTCGCAACCATCCGCACCGACTCATCCGGTTGCGCCCAAAGCGCAAGCGATCTTTTGCCCTACGGTCACTATTCGATCGCCGAGGCCACGCCTCCTCAAGGGTATCTCCTTTCCGATCCTGATCCGCGTGAGTTCGACATCACAAAAGATGGTCAGATCGTCTCACTCGACGCGTCAAAGACCGTCAAGGATCGCGTCATCCGCGGTGGCGTGAAGGTGCAAAAGCTCGACCTTGAAAGTAGTCTCGGATCTCCTCTTGGCGGGGCTTCTCTTAAGGACACGACCTTTGAGATAAAATCCAAAAGCCCAAATCCCGTGCGTGTAGACGGCATCGACTATAACAAGGGTGAGGTCGTCGCAACGATAAAGACCGATGAGAGCGGCTATGCCGAGAGTGCATCCGACCTTTTACCCTATGGAAGCTATGAGATATATGAGGTTGCCCCAAGCGACGGGTATCTCCTCACCGATGGGACCCCTCGTGCGTTTTCCATCCGAGAAGAAGGGACAGTCGTCGGGTTCGACAGCACGAAACACTGGAAAAACCAAGCCAAGCGTGGGGATCTTGAGTTTGTGAAGGTGGGCGAAGATGACATGTCCCGTCTTGCAAACGTGCCCTTTGCGCTCACGAGCCAAACCACCGGCGAGCGCCACGTGATTGTTTGCGACGAGAACGGTTATGCAAACACCGCATCTGAGTGGAATCCTCATACGCAGAACACGAACGCAAACGATGAGGCTAATGAGGGAAGCTTTGACGAGGAGGCCGGCATCTGGTTCGGTCTTTATCCGGATGAGCAAATGACCGAGGTACAAGATGCACTCGGGGCGCTTCCCTATGACTATTACACGCTTGAAGAGCTTCCTTGCAAGGCGAATCAAGGCTATGAGCTCCTCACCATCAAAGACATCCGGGTGAAACGCCACAACACGACCGTGAATCTCGGCACAATTGATGATCCTTCTGCACCTGTCCCTGAGATCGAAACGTCTGCCAAAGACGGCTTTGATGGGGATAAGACGGTTGTCGGTGACTTTGAGGCTACTATCACCGATACGGTTGCCTATAAAAACCTCATCCCGGGTGAGCCCTATCACCTCAAAGGTGTCCTTATTGACACGTCTACCGGCGAGCCCTTCCTTGTTGGTGGCCAAGAGGTGACCGCAGAGACCGACTTTAGCCCTGAGACATCGAGTGGTACGGTCGAGATGACCTTTAGTTTCGATAGCACAGCCGTTACCGAGGCCACGCGCCTCACCGTCTTTGAAAGCCTTTATGTCGGAGATGAGCTGGTGGCAGAACATGCCGATATCACCGACACGAACCAAACCGTCACGCTCACACCGCCTTTGATCGGTACCATGGCAAGCGATGAGTCCAAAGGATCCAAGACCCTGGCAAGCGATGGTACGTGTGTGCTCATCGACACCGTGGCCTACAAGAATCTCCTGCCCGGCAAGACTTATGAGCTTACCGGTGCGCTCTACTCGGCATCTGACCAAAGCCCGATCATGGTGGGCGAAGAGCCGCTTACGGCAAGTACCGAGTTTGTGCCCGATGAGGCAAACGGTACGGTGGATGTTACTTTTACCTTTGACGCCACAGTACTTCCGGAAGGCAACCTTGTGGTCACCGAGGCCTTAAGTAGGGACGACACGCCGGTCACAGAGCACTTCGACCTCACGGATGCAGGTCAAACAGTCACTCTCGTCAAACCCGAGATTGAAACCACGGCAAGTGATGCGGCCGATGGCGATAAGGAGATTGCCGCTGATACCGAAGTGACCATCACCGACATGGTTTCTTATGAAAACCTTATTGTCGGAAAGACCTACACCTTAACGGGCATCCTCTATGAGAAATCAAGCGGCCAGCCTCTCATGGTTGACGGCGAGGCGGTAGCCTCCGCCATCGAGTTTGTTCCCGAGGAGGCGACAGGTGAGGTAGA
>CANRPV010000111.1 GCA_947632575.1 uncultured Eggerthellaceae bacterium
GACCTTCTGTCAGGTGCTTTGGCTTCGCGCCTTCGGATCCGATCTGGATGATCGCTCCCTCGCATCCATCATCGATCTGCCCATTCCGCTTAACGTGACGGTGCATATCTTTCCGCTTGATAAATCAGATGCCATCAACTTTGTGAAGCAGCGCATCGCCTGGATGGATAAGGAAAAGATCGATGAGCAGGTCGCAGCTTCGAAAAAGGGTTATGACTACATGATCCTTCCCGCCGAACTTATCTATTCAAGGGAGGAAGCGGAGGATCTTTTAGATCAGCTGCAAAACAAAAACCAGCGCCTGTTTGGCTATGCGGGACTTATCTATCTTTACGCGGAAAGTGAATCGGTGCTCGCCGAGCGAGCCGAGCAGGTGGTATCGGTTGCCCGCCAGCGCTCCATCGAGGTGGAGCCGCTCTATCTGCGCCAGCGAGAGGGACTCAACTCGATCCTTCCACTCGGCAACTGCCATCTTGCGCCCACACGCTTCTTTACCACAGCCCAAGTGGCGATTCAGATGCCGTTTGCCACCCAAGAGCTCGCGCAAGCGGGAGGGGGCTACTACGGACAAAACAAGCTCTCCGGAAACCTCGTGCTCTGCAACCGCTCCACGCTTGCCTCCCCGATGGGCTTTGTCTGCGGAAAGCCAGGATCCGGCAAGAGCTTTTCAGTGAAACGCGAGATCATGAACACGATCCTTGCCTACCCAAACGATGAGGTCATCATCTTTGATCCGGCAGGTGAGTACGCTTCTATGGTAAGCGCCACGGGAGGCGAGGTGGCCCGCCTTGCCGCCGATGCGGACACCCACATCAATCCCTTCGACTTATCCGATGTCGCTCACCTCTCCGCCACGTCCCAAATGGCTTTTAAGATTGATGCGCTGCTTGCGCTCTCATCGGCCACGATGGCAGAGGGACGCGAGGGGCTTTCCGAAGCGGATAAGTCGATCATCACCCGAGCCGTCGAGATCGCCTATGCGCGCACTCACCTGCAAGAAAAGACCCCGATACTCGAGGATTTCTACGAGATCTTGTTAGAGCAGCCCGAGGCCGAGGCGCGCGATATCGCCCTTCGCTACGAGCGCTATGTGAAAGGCGCGCTCGGCTTCTTTAATCATGAATCCAATGTCCGCTTCAAAAACCGCATCACCGATGTGGATCTGTCAGATTTGAACTCCCACATGAAGGTATTCGGGATGCTCACCGCTCTTGAGGCGGTTCGAAACCGCATGTATGCGAACTTCGAGCGCGGTGTGCGCACATGGCTCTACATCGACGAGGTCCAGTCGCTTTTCGGTCACTCCTCCATCATCTCCTACTTCTCAAAGTTTTGGGCCGAGGGGCGCAAGTTCGGTCTCGTGGCCACGGGTATCACCCAAAACTCCACCTATATGCTCGATCACGAAGAAGCACGCACCATGGTGCTCAACTCGGACTTCGTGCTTTTGCATAAGCAATCCGCGCTTGATCGCAAGTGCTGGGTGGATTTGCTGGGACTTTCTGCTGTTGAGGCCGAATACATGGGAGACGGCATCAAGGCCGGCGAGGGGCTGCTTGTGGCAGGAGGCGCCCACATCCCCATCAAAGACGACTTCCCGAAAGGCGCTCTTTACGATCTCTTCAACACCTCGCCTGAGGAGGGCTCCTGGTCAAAATCTCGCAGCGTCCACAAGCCAAGTGAAGGTAACTCGCGTGTCTAGTACTACCTATCATGAAAGCGCGGCTCGCGTAAAGCTTTACGGACAGGAAGGGCGAGGAGAACCTTTAGAGGAAAGGCGCGAAGATGCGCTCAGTGCGGGCATCGTAGGCGAGCGCTCAGAGCGCAGGCTTGATGCGCTCTCTGAGAGTAAGGCGCGTCCGTACTCCTTTTCAAGAAAGGCTCAAAGCGCGCACGCCTCTTACAGACGCTTTGAGAAAAGCGCTCCTGTTGAGGACGCTACGAGCGCAGATGAGACGCCTTTTGAAGAGCAAGATAAGAGCACCCTTCAAATAGGCGCAGGGCGCTATGGGCTTACGTCGCGCGCTGCCGATGAACTTCTCTACCGAGAACTTGACGAGAGCGATGAGCTTGATGACGCGGCGCCTCTCTATCGCGATCTTAGGCGCACCCAAGTGCTCATGCGGACGCATTCGGATTTGTCTTTAAGACGATCCCAACGACCCGCCGATGAGATCCTTAAGGATTCCCGGGTACGAGGCGCTACTAAGGCATCTTCAAAGAGAGGAGTTCTCGGGGCGTGCGCAAGCGATGTGCGCGCTCGCAGTACTTCCCGCACAAAAAGAAACGATCGTCGTCGCCGTAGCGGCTTTGCGCAAGGTTGCGCCAAACGCGAAAGCGTTTCCCAGACCACGAGAGCGCGCCATGTGCCTGCCGCCGCGCTGTCATCAAAAAAGAAGACGGCGTCTGTGGCAGCAGAGGCGGCTAGCACATCTGCCGCAGGCGTGCCGCTTTTAGGAGTGGCCGCCCTTATAGGTGCCTTTATTCTCTCTGCGCTTCTTGTCATGCAGGCGATATCTGCACTTTTCGGCTTTTGGGAGGACGCCGAAGCGAAACAGTCGCTTGCGGGCCTTCCGCCCTATATCACCTATGAGATGGTCGAAGAGGCGCTGCTTTGCCAGCAGGACTACGGACATCCCGCCGGAGCTACGATCGCTCAGATCATCTGCGAGTCCGGTATGGGAGATCACATGAGTGCTCTTGCGACGCGCGATCACAATCTCTTCGGCATGAAGTGGTCAAGCTCCTTTGCGGCATGTCCTGAGGTCACAGGAAGTGCGAGCTGGGTGACCGGCGAGGAGGAAGACGGGCATCAGGTCACCATCACGGATCGCTTCATCACGTTTGCAGGCGATCGGGAGTGCATCTGTTTCAGAAGCCGGGTGTTTCTGCAGGCAAGCCACTACAAAAACAATGCGCTTATCCAAGAGGCCATCTCCACCCATTCATCCGACAAGATGGCAGAGGGGCTGAAATCCGCAGGCTGGGCCACTTCCTCAAGTTATGTGGACTCGCTCAAATCAATCCTTCAGACCTATAACCTCTATCGCTTCGATTCCATGAGCCCCGATGATCTTAAGTCCGCAATGTTTTCGGATGACGCGATTGTCAAGGCGGCGTTTTCGCAGCTCGGCACCCCCTATCTTTGGGGAGGAACCACCCCTGGCGCAGGTCTTGATTGCTCGGGACTCACCCAGTATTGCTACGCCCAAGCCGGCATATCCATTCCACGCAACTCCGAAGACCAACACGCCTCCGGTCGCTCCATTCCGCTTTCTGAGGCACGCCCCGGCGACATCCTCTGGAAGCCGGGTCATGTGGCCATCTACATCGGAGACGATTCCTACATCCACGCTCCCAAACCGGGAGATGTGGTGCGCCAAGCCGAAGGAATCAGCTATTTCACCTGCGCAGTCAGCTATCGATACTGAAAGGATCACGTTATGAATAAATCAAAGCTTTTGCTCATAGCCGCCGTTGGGGCGGTGGTGATATTGGTGGGGGCGACCGTCGTGCGCTGCACACTAGGCTCCACCCAGACAGACCAAGACGCACCCGAGGCCTCTTTGGCTGAGACGCCAGGTGCGGGTGCATCCCAAGACCCTGAAACAGACACGTCTTCTCATGACCAAGGCAATTATGCCTCTGCCATAGAAGAGTATCTCAACACCCGCTGGGTCTCAGAAGATGCAGAACTCTCACTTCTCGACGGAGCTTTTATCGAAAGTAGAGGGGATGAAAGCGCACCTACCTATATCACTATCGAGGACGCACGTGAAAAAGACGGGCGCATAACGCTTACGGTAGCGGCCGCATCCAGCCTTGGCACTGACGTGTCCTCAACTCTGATCGTGATTGATACCACATCAGGGGTGCCGACGATCTCATCGGATCTCTTCTCCTTTGCCAAAAGCTACAAGCTCGCCACCTCAGCTCAAGGTGCGATCACATTTCAGGCGCTAACCGATGATCTGAGCTCTTACCTTAACGCCGATACCTCAGAGATCACCTCAGCGCTTACTGCCTACCTCTCAAAATATCTCCCGAGCGCAAGCGCGGCCTCTTGGACGGGTGAGGCCTATACGGACTTCTTCAATGATCGTCGCCTCACCACCTTTATCGCCGATGACCCGCAGGCAAGCGTGATCACGCTCCAGCGCGAAGCTGACGGAAAGCTCTCGGTTCTATGAGTGCCAGTACTCACGCCTATCGAAGTACTTGCCTTCCTAGGCCAGCGGCGTATGTGATCATCGCCGCTGTCGTGCTTTTTGCTCTCATCCTTATGCCGACCGATCTCGCTTTTGCCTCCATAGCCGATGACATCAATGCGTGGCTTTGCGGAATGCTTCGTGATTTTTGCAACTGGATCTTTAACGGCCAGGTAGATGTACTGCGCTCAATCGGTGTGAGCGGAATTCTCGGAGCGGATTTCTCCAGCATGTTAGGAGCTGCCGGAGGTATCTCTCTCTACGACATCGCGCGCGGGGTTTGGGAGGTCGCGATCCTGCCAATCGGCTGCGGTGTGCTCTCGTTTGTCTTTACCTTAAAGCTCATCCAGATATCTCAGCGGGTTGACTCAAATGCCTCTATGCCAGGGGTTAAGGAAGTGGTGTTTCTGCTCGTGTTTTTCGCGGTCTTTTTGTTTTTGATCCAGCACTCTTTTGAGCTCATGCAAGCGCTCTATGAGGTGGTGGGTCTTGCCATCGACCGTGTGACGGCGCTTTTCGGAGGCGGACGTGCGCTTGATTTGACTCAGGTTTCCATCA
>CANRPV010000112.1 GCA_947632575.1 uncultured Eggerthellaceae bacterium
TGTTGCTCGGCCAGGTCAAAGGCAAACTTACCCGTGCTCAGATTCGTTTGCTGTTCAAGGAGTTGGCTGACACCGCCGAGCAGGTGGAGCGTATTTTGAGCGATACCAGTGCCATCGACGAGGCGGCGGTGCTTTGCAAGGATGCGAAAAGCGCGCTCTTTATCGGGCGAGGCATGGGGGCGGCTATCAGCTATGAGGGCGCGCTTAAGCTCAAGGAGATCAGCTACCTTCACGCCGAGGCCTATGCGGCGGGTGAGATGAAACATGGGCCTATTGCTCTGCTCGATGAGGGTTTTCCTGTGATCGCCATCGCCACTAAAAGCCCTGTCTACGATAAGGTTATCTCCAACCTGCAGGAATCGAAGGCGCGAGGGGCGCTTATCATCGCCATAGCGACCGAAGGCGATGAAGAGATTCAAAATATCGCCGATCGGGTAATCTATATTCCCAAGGTAAGAGATGCCTTCACTCCGATCACCGCGAGCGTACCGCTTCAGCTCTTCGCGAGAGCTATCGCCCTAGAGAGAGGCTGTGACGTGGACCAACCGCGCAACCTCGCCAAGAGCGTAACGGTGGAGTGAGAGCCGAACGACGCCGAGCGGGCAGTTGTTCGGATGATCTGATCAAGGTGTTGATCAAGCTGTTTGAGCGGACATTACCCTTTGGGCTTAAGGTCAGCTAAAGCGAAAAGGAAGCCGATGGAAAAAGGTTCGGAACAGGTAGGACTTGGCGTCGATATTGTAGAGATCGAGCGTATGGCCCGCATCTTAAAGCGCACCCCCTCTTTCGCACGGCGCGTTTTTTCCGAGCAAGAGCAGGCCTATTGCGATAGCACCGCAAATCCCGCCGCTCACTACGCTACTCGCTTCGCCGCTAAGGAGGCGGTGTTGAAAGCACTCGGGACCGGTTTTTCCGATGGCATCGGTGTGCGCGATATCGAGGTGAAGCGGACCTCGAAGGGAAGGCCCTATGCGGTGCTCAGCGGTCGAACCTATGAAATCGCTCGTGAGATGGGCGTTCGGGATCTGCCCCTTTCTCTTTCCTTCACTCACACCGACGCGGTGGCCTGCGCCATGGCCATCACCGATAGCGCTCTTCAGGCGAGCCGTAAGCGGATAGATCCTACCGAAGAGCTGACCCGTCAGTTCAAGGAAGCTCGTTCTTTGTTAGATGACCTAGACGAACGAGAGGACGATTCCCATGACTGACCCGGTGGTTCCCCAAACCTATGAAGCGTCCCAGCTTGAGGCGCTTTTACCCTATCCCTCCAAAGACGCCAATAAGTACACCCGTGGCCATCTCTATCTCGTAGCAGGAAGCCATGCCTATCCGGGGGCGGCTGCTTTGGCATCACTCGCATCACAGCGCTGTGGTACCGGCTATACCCAGGTGATCTGCGCTCCAGAGTCGGTGAACTTGATACGGAGCGTTCACCCGTCGTTGGTGGTTGAATCTTGGGATGGTTTCGACTTTTCCTCTCTCGCCGCTCCGAGGCCGGGTCATCCTATCGCTTGCGTGGTGGGTTCTGGCTTTGATGGCAATGACCCTGAGCAAAACGCTCGTGCGCTAGAGGTTATAGCGCATGTGGTGGCGCCGGTCCTTGCCGACGGGGGAGCTCTTCGAGCTCTTGCCTCTGATCGGGGATTGGAAGTTGCCGCGGAGCGGGCTAAATTGGGTAGAGAATTGGTGCTCACTCCTCATGGAGGAGAGGCTAAGGCGTTGGCTGACGCTGCCCACTTAGCGCTCGACGTCGCTCAAGATGAGACTCAGGCTTGTACGCTGGCGAGGGAACTTTCCCAAGCCTATCAGGCGCTCATCGTGCTCAAAGGTCCTAACACCTATCTCTCAAATGGGGATCGTGTCGTGGCCATGCGTCTTGGAACGCCAGCTCTCGCCAAAGCAGGTACCGGTGATGTGCTCGCTGGTATGATCGGGTCATTTCTCGCTCAAGGCCTGGATCCGTTAGACGCGGCCGTACTTGGGGCCACTCTTCACGCCGAAGCCGGGGCTTTTGCCGCGCGCAAAGTAGGGGAGATCAGTGTTGTTGCAGAGGACGTGATCGCCTCGATTCCTGAGGCCATCATGAGTCTTTAAGGCTGTTTCTCGGGATCTTTTATTGCCAAGTTCTTCCAGTATTCTGACTGTTCGTTTACATGCTCCGATTATGAGACCAGGTAAAAAGCGGATCTACGTACAATAGCTATACGCAAAGCTACAAGCAAAGCTACAAGCACTGCTACAAGCACTGCCGGATAGCAAGCACTGCTGAATAGCATTCGTTGCCGGATAGCGTGCTCTGTTGGATGCGGCGACATTCGCGTTTGAACATTGACGGTTGGATATTCGCGATCTTTTGCTTTTATCGGCGACGAGCGCGACGAGTAATTGAGGAGAGTGAGAGGTATGGATAGCGCTGGAAGAGCCAATTGGGGTTTAGTTATTCTTGGCATCTGCTTTTTCGTCATCGGCCTCGCGTTTCTGTTCATGCCTGGCATCACGCTGGTAACCATCGCCATCATCGCCGGCATAAGCCTTCTCGCTTCGGGTATCTACGGATTCGTTATCTATTTCACCAAAAAGAATGAACTGGATATGAGTGGCTGGGTCATCGCTTATTCCCTTTGCGATCTTCTGATGGGCGTGATCTTCCTTCTCCATCCGGTCCTGACCGCCGCCATGCTGCCTTGGATCGGCGGCGTGGTGCTTATCGTCGCAGGTGCGCTGGAAGTCTTCGCTGCCTTTGGTCTCAGAGGCGGCGGGCTTGCCACGGGAGGCGTCTTCGTCAACGGCGCTTTTGCGGTCATCTGTGGCATCGCTTTTTTGATCTTGCCCTGGGCTTTCGTCTATTTCATCGCGTTTTTCCTGATCGCTCGTGGAGTTATGTTGGTTCTCTATGGTCTTACCTTCAAAAACTCCTCTCGGTACGCTCGTCTGCGTTAAGACCCTCAAGCCTACGTGATACCATAACGCCAAGCTAAGCGAGGAGTCCAAAGGCTCCTCGCTTCACTCTGAATTCAGTGGAGCGCCGAGGCGAACGTGAAAGAGGGCTGGCTTATGGCTGATGAGATAAAAGATCGCATAGACGCTCTTCGCAAAGAGATCGAATATCACAGCTATCGTTATTACGCTTTGGATGATCCCAGCATCTCTGACGGCGCTTTCGACTCCCTCATGCGCGAACTTCGTGAGCTGGAATCCAAGCATCCTGAATACATTGATCCCTCGTCTCCCACTCAGCGAGTGGGAGGTTCGGTTTCCGAGCAGTTTCAGCCGGTGCGCCATGCCAATCGCATGTATTCGCTCGATAACGCCATGGATCTCGCGGAGTTGGACAGTTGGATGGATCGGGTGGAAAGCGATCTGGGCTTTCTTCCCGAACTTTGTTGCGAGCTTAAGATCGATGGATCCTCCATTGCGCTCACCTTTACCGATGGCGTGCTTGTCCAAGCCGCCACGCGTGGCGATGGCACAACCGGAGAAGATGTCACCGCCAATATGCGCACGGTGGCCGATGTGCCGCTGCGTCTACGCGAAGATTCGCTCGGAAATATCAGGCCCGAGGTGGAAAGCCTTGAGCTGCGTGGCGAGGTGTACATGCCAAAGCGCAGCTTCGAGGAGCTCAACGAGGCGGCCCTAGCCAACGGAAAGCAGACCTTCGCCAATCCGCGCAACGCCGCCGCGGGAAGCTTGCGACAAAAGGATCCGCTGGTCACCAAGGGAAGAGATCTAGCCACCTTCCTTTACGCCGTGGCCAATGACAGCATGCTGAATCTCACGGGACAGTGGGCTTTGCTCCAATGGCTTAAACAGGCCGGCTTCCACGTAAATCCCGATGTGAGCCTTTGCCAGAACCGCTCGCAGGTGCAGGAATTCTGCGCTCGAGCGCTTGAGAGTCGCCAATCTTTGCCCTACGAAATCGATGGCGTCGTGGTAAAGGTAAACGAGTTTTCGCTTCAACGACAACTTGGTTATACGGCACGAGCCCCGCGCTGGGCTATCGCCTTCAAATTCCCTCCTGAGGAGAAAACCACTCTTCTGAAAGATATTACGGTTCAAGTGGGGCGCACCGGCGTGCTCACCCCGGTGGCAGAGATGGAGCCTGTGATGGTGGCCGGCTCTACCGTCGCCCGTGCAACGCTTCATAATGAGGATGAGGTCCACCGCAAGGACGTGCGGGTGGGCGATACCGTCATCGTTCGAAAAGCGGGCGACGTCATCCCTGAGGTGCTCGGGCCGGTTTTGGCCCTGCGTCCTGAGGACGCCGAGGTCTGGACCATGCCCAAGACCTGTCCCAGCTGCCATTCCCCGGTAATTCGCGAAGAGGGCGAAGTGGCCTATCGTTGCATCGCAATCGATTGCCCCGCTCAGGCTTTAGAGCGGCTTCGCCATTGGACGAGCCGAGGGGCGCTTGACATTGACGGCATGGGCGCGGTAGGTCTTATTACCTATATGAGAACGGATTCGCTGAGGATCTCCGACGAGGCAAGAGCAGCCGCTTATGAATATATCGGCAGGACGTACGGAAAAAATTATATCCCGCCCTCTCCGAAAATTTACAAATCAAAATCCAATGCTCAGAACGCTCACGA
>CANRPV010000113.1 GCA_947632575.1 uncultured Eggerthellaceae bacterium
ATGACTTCGAGCATCAAATGCTCGAATTGCCTCTGGTCGTCGTGACAAGGGACGCCCCATTCTTGGTCATGGTAGCGTCTCATGGGGTCGTTCACATCGCACCAAGGGCATCGCTGCCGATGGTCATTGGCGGCAGACATCTTAGAGAACCGTTTAAGCCCAGGCTTTCAAGTTGGCCTCGGTTTGTCGTCCGTTCAGCAGCTTTCCCTCCACGATGACGGTGTCTGGCGCAACGGAAGGCTTAAGTCCGGCAACGGTGTTTCCAAACCCACTGCCGCCGGAGGTGGCGAACAAAATGATTTTCTTTCCGGAGAAGTCGTAACTCTCCAAGAAGCTGTTGATAATGGTGGGCGCGACATACCACCAGATCGGAAAGCCAAGAAAGATCGTGTCGTAGGCTGCGATGTCGGCGTTTGTGTCGGCGAGGGCGGGGCGACTGGATTTATCGTTCATCTCTATCGAGCTGCGAGACTTCTTGTTCATCCAGTTTAAATCCGCCGTTGAGTAAGGCACCGCTGGCTTTATCTCATAGACGTCGGCATCTATTGCCTGCGCAAGCGTTTTCGCAACGTCCTCCGTTGTTCCACTGGCACTGAAATAGGCTACTAAGGTTTTGATCATAGCTATTCGCTTCCTCACTTGACGGTTCTGATTAAGAGTCTTCCTGATAAAGACGATTTTTCTTCAGGTAAAACCAGCTTTCCTTCAGGAAAAATTATCTTTATCCAGGTAAAACTATCTTTTCTTAAAGAATAATCCATTTCTTGCCAACAAGGGCACGGATTTCACCAAGTGCATCGCTCTTTGAATAAAACCTCTCAGACCAAATGGATTCTCAATCGTTTGAAAGAGACGCGCAAGGGCGATGGGTTTCAACGAAAAGAAGACAGGAATAGAACAACGGTAATTAGTTAAGTGAATAACTTATATTACGAATATTTTTTATAGTTTTCCCACGTTAAAGCGACGTCGTCCCTATTTTAACTTGGAAATCGCATAATGACCAAAGAGGTCAACGAACCTGAGGCAGAACCTTAGGAACAGCCTCAGGCAGAACCTTAGGAACAACCTGAGGCAGAACCTCAGGCAAAACCGGAAGAAGAATCAGAGGAAGACTCCGAAGAAACATCCGAAGAGGAGGGCTCTATGTTATTTGACGTATATGGGCCAAACGCAGGTTTTCAGTGGATCGGCTGGGTTATCGTCTTTGTGGCGTTGATATTACTCAACGAGTTTGGTCGACGTTCCAAAGCGGGTGGCATCATCTGTTTCGTGGTAGTGCCGGCGATCCTCACCGTCTATTTCATCGCCATCTACGTCGGTGTCGCGACAGGTGCCGACTGGGCCTTGAACAATCCCACGTATCTCTACCAAAACAGCTGGTTCCATTACGCAAAGCTCTACGCGGCGCTCGCCGGGTGCATCGGCTTTATGGCCATTAAGTACTCGTGGGGTAAGATCGGTCGGGCTCAATGGTTTAAGTTCTTCCCCTTCGTCATCGTCGCCCTCAACATTCTTATCGCCGTAGTCAGCGATTTCGAAAGTGCTGTCAGAGCTTGGGATTCGACGTGGATCTCCTCAGAGGGAGTGCTTCTTCACGGTGGTTGGTTCAACGTCTTTAACGGCATCGCCGGCATTATCGATATCTTCTGCATGACCGGCTGGATCGGTATCTACATCTCCAAGAAACGCCAAGATATGCTGTGGCCGGACATGACATGGGTCTTCATCATCGCTTATGACCTCTGGAACTTCTGCTACACCTACAACTGCCTGCCCACCCATTCTTGGTACTGCGGTTTCGCGCTGCTTCTGGCCCCGACGGTCGCGAACTTCTTCTGGAACAAAGGTGGCTGGATCCAGAACCGTGCTTTCACGCTGGCGCTTTGGTGCATGTTCTGCCAAGTTTGCCCAATGTTTGCCGATACATCGGTATTTGCGGTAGACTCGGTAAACAATCCCGGTGTCAACACGGTGGTTTCAGTCATCGCGCTGGTTGCCAACATTGCCGCATTTGCTTACATCCTCTATCGGGCGAAGAAGCTCGGCGTCAATCCGTGGCTCCAAGGTGTCTTCAAGGGCACTCACGATTACGAGCTGGCTGTTGCTCGTGAGGCAAGCCCTGAGGAACTCGAAGCAACTATGCCGAAGAGCGCTTTGAAGGACTAACGGCACGGCGAACGATCGCTTACCGAAACCTAGGTTAATCGAGCCGGGACTTAAACGATTCGAATTTGGCTGCGTCGAGAGCAATTCTCGGCGCAGCCCTAGGGTAAAGGGAGCGAATGAGGCAAGAGGAGATTCGCAACGTGGCGATCATCGCCCACGTTGATCACGGCAAGACCACACTCGTAGATCGACTGCTCTATACGGCAGGCGTCTTCCGGGAAAATCAACAGGTGGAAGAGCGTGTCCTCGACTCCAACGATCAGGAGCGGGAGCGCGGCATCACCATTCTTTCGAAAAACATTTCCATTACCTATAAAGGCGTGAAGATAAACGTCATCGACACTCCCGGCCATGCTGATTTCGGTGGCGAGGTTGAGCGCGTGCTTAATATGGCCGACGGCGCTCTGCTCATCGTCGACGCCTTTGAAGGGCCGATGCCCCAAACGCGCTTCGTTTTGAAGCACGCGTTGGCTTTAGGTCTTCGAATCGTCGTGGTAATCAACAAGATCGATCGGCCGGGTTCTCGCCCGGAAGAGGTGCTCGACGAGGTGTTCGACCTGATGGTCGAGCTGAACGCAAGCGATGAGCAGCTTGATTTCCCGGTCATCTACGCAAGCGCCATCGGCGGCTATGCCCGCTTCGCGCCTGATGACGGCAACATGAACATGATCCCCCTTCTGGATACCATCCTGAAAGAGGTGCCCGCTCCCGACGTGGATCCGGATGGCCCCATCGCCCTTCAGATCTGCACGGTCGACCACTCCAGTTTTGTCGGGCGCATCGGCGTAGGCCGCCTCTCATCTGGCACGATCCATAAGGGCGAGGCGGTCTTGGTCATCAAAAACGACAACACTCGCTACAACACCCAGATCAAGCAGGTTTTCACCTTCGAGGAACTGGGTAAAAAAGAGCAGAAGGAGGTTCACGCGGGCGACATCATCGCCGTGGTGGGCGTGGAGGACGCCGACATTGGCGATATGGTCACGAGCCGCGAACATCCGATTCGTCTCGATCCTATCGAGGTGGAAGAGCCGACAATGGCCATCGTCTTCGAAGCTTCGACATCTCCGCTCGTGGGTCGTGAGGGAGAGATCGTCGGCAGTCGGCAATTGCGGGAACGTCTCATGCGCGAGGCTGAGAGCAACATCTCCATGCGCATCACCGAGCTTGAGGATCGCAGTGGCATAGAGGTGGCTGGTCGTGGAGTCTTGCATCTATCGGTGCTGATGGAGACTATGAGACGCGAGGGTTTCGAGTTCCAGGTGGGAAGGCCCCAAGTCATCCTCAAGAAGGATGCCGATGGCAAGCTCCAGGAGCCCTACGAAGAGGCTATGGTGGAAGTGCCCGGGGAGTATGTGGGCAAGGTCATCGAGGCATTCGGCGCCGCCGGCGGTGAGATGACCGACATGTATGCCCGCGGAGAGGTTACCCATCTGGTGTTTCGCATCCCGACGCGCGGCACCATGGGCCTTCGCACACGCATCCTCAACGCCACGCGCGGGGAGGCCATCATGTTCCATCACTTCCTGGAATACGGCGACTATTGTGGCGATTTCACCGGTCGCAAGAACGGTTCTATGATCGCCATGGCCACCGAAAAGTCCGTGGCATACGCTTTGGATACCCTTCAAGAGCGGGGACGGCTCTTTATCGGTCCGGGTGAGGATTGCTATGAGGGTATGATCGTGGGCGAGTCGGCCAAGGAAAGCGACATGGTGGTCAACGTCGCCCGGTCAAAGCAGCTCGGCAACCAGCGATCATCGGGTGCTGATAAGGCGATACAACTGACACCACCCGTGACCTTCACCCTTGAAGAGGCTCTCGAGTACATCGACGACGACGAGCTTGTGGAAATCACTCCTCTCTCCATACGCTTGCGCAAGAGAATACTCTCGGCCTCAGATCGTCGTAAAGCTCAGAAAACAGCAGTTCAGTAGACTATTATTTACGTTGTCTATGAATCGAAAGTGGTCATATTGTGTCGGTTTGAAGCGGCATTTTTTCCTATGCGAAAATACACGCCGTTAGACTCTCGGTTTGGGCGCCATTGAGCCCAAGCTTCTATAAGAAGGTTTTTCTATAAGAAAGGTTTCTATGAAAGCTCGGTCTATGTTCAAGGCGATTGTGGCCGTTGGCGTTGCGAGTGCTTGCGCCCTGAGCCTTGCCGGATGCGGCAACTCGACCACTTCCTACACAGGGGGAGTCGCTGCGACGGTAAACGGGGTGGAGATCCCCGAAGATGAGGTAACCGCCCAGATAGAGTCCATTCGTGGACAGATGGGGCTTACGGATAAAGACCCTTGGGGTCAATGGTTGGTATCCGCCGGTTACACCCCTGAGTCGGTGCGTGAAGAGGTTCTCGAAGGCTTGATCAG
>CANRPV010000114.1 GCA_947632575.1 uncultured Eggerthellaceae bacterium
AGGCAGTCTGGGCTGGCGCCTTCCTCATCCTGTTCCATGCCATGGCGAAAAGCCTGCTCTTCCTCTGCGTCGGCACTGCGGAGCATCATATCGGCAGCCGCAACATCGAGGATATGGACCTGCTCTTCGAGCGCATGCCTCGTCTGGCTCGCTTTATGATGCTTGGCATCATGTGCATGTTCATCGCCCCGTTTGGCATGTTGGTGGCCAAGTGGGCTACCTTGGTATCCTTCGTCGAGATGGATCAAGTGGCGCTCATTTTGATCCTTGGATTCGGCTCAGCCGCCACGTTCATGTTCTGGGCGAAGTGGCTTGGCAAGTTGGCAGGCATCGCCGGACAACCTGAAAACATTGAGGGTACCGTGCATAAGAGCGAGTGGTCGGCGCTGCTGCTCATGGCTTGTCTGCTTGTGATCTGCTGCGTCTTGCTGCCGGTGATTTCCATCTACGTGGTTGAGCCTTATATCTACTCGGTTTATGGGGCTTTCGCCTACGACATCAGCATCGGAAATCTGGCTATCGCAAGTATCTGCGTGGCCATCGTATGCATCGCGCTTTTCGCGGGCATCAACCGCACGAAGCCCAATACGCGCCAGGTCAATGTCTATCTTTCCGGTGTAGGCCGCGACTTTGACGAGCGCACGTTCCAGAACTCTCTGTCGGGCGTCGCGACTGCTACCGTGAAGAACTGGTACCTCGAGAGCATCTTTGGCGAGAAAAAGGTTTCGCCCGTCGGATCCGTTTTCAACACCGCGATCATGGTAGCGGCTTTTGTGCTTTGCCTGGTCGGCGTGCCGAGTCTGTTTTAGAAAGTGACGGGAGATACTATGGACCCCCTGATGACCATAATCGTTACCTTAATCGGCACGGTGATCTTCGCTATCTTGGCTCCTGTGGTGGGATGCTTGCTTGCTGGCCTTGATCGCAAGATCTCTGCTCGCATGCAGGGCAGAGTGGGACCCCCACTGCTGCAGCCCTATTACGATGTGCGCAAGCTTTTCGAGAAGGAGAACGTGTCGGTCAACGGCACGGAGCATACCTATATCATCTGCGCGTTGATATTTGCCTTCATCGCTGGCGGTATGTTCTACAGCGGTGGAAACCTGCTTTTGGTGACCTTCATCATCACCCTCTCGAGCCTGTTTTTCATCATCGCCGCTTATTCGTCACGCTCACCCTATTCTGAGATCGGCGCTGCTCGCGAGACCCTGCAAGTCATGTCCTATGAGCCTATGGTGCTTTTCATGGCCGTGGGATTTTTCCTCGCGACCGGGACGTTTAACGTAAGCGGCGTGCTTACCATGGATATGCCCATCATCTGCTCCATTTGGCTGGTGTTTTTGGGCCTCATGTTCATCTTGACTATCAAGTTGCGTAAATCCCCGTTCGATCTCTCCATGTCTCATCATGCCCATCAGGAGATCGTCCGTGGCATGACCACCGAGATGAGCGGTCCTACCCTCGGTATGGTAGAGATCCTCCACTGGTGCGAAAACGTGCTGTTCCTTGGCTGGATAGGCATGTTCTTTGTATGGGGAAACCCCTGGACCATCCTCATCGGTGTGGCTGCTGCTCTGATCGCCTATTTCCTCGAGATTTGGATCGACAACAATTTCGCTCGTGTGAAGTGGCAGTTCATGCTGAAGTCTGCCTGGATTGTGGCTTTAGTGGCTGCGGGTATCAACCTCAGCTTTCTCGTTTTTCTCTAGGAACGTAAAGGAGAAACGATGGCATTTGCATCTAAATCACCCTGGGTCATCCACTACGATGGATCGAGCTGCAATGGCTGCGACATCGAAGTGTTGGCCACTCTTTGCCCTGGTTTCGATGGCGAACGATTTGGCGTCATCAATACCGGGAACCCCAAGCATGCCGACATCTTTTTGGTCACCGGCAGTGTCAATGAGCAAAACATCGACGTGGTGCGAGAGATCTACGACCAGATGATCGAGCCGAAGGTTGTTATCGCCTGCGGTATTTGCGCCTGCTCTGGTGGCGTTTTCCATGATTGCTACAACGTTATGGGCGGCGTCGACAAGGCTATCCCCGTTGACATCTATGCGCCGGGTTGTGCGATTCGACCTGAGACGCTCATCGATGCCATCGTTCAGGCGGTGGGCATTTTGGATGAGAAATCCGCTGCCATGCGCGAAGCGAAGAAAGGGGCTTAATCACCATGGCTTTAGAGACATGCTTTAACCCCATTGAGCTTTCGGCTCTGTCGGAAAAAGTCAAGGCACGCAAGGCCGAGGGATGGAGATTCGTCCAGCTCTTGGCGGTGAACACCGATGAGGGGATTGATCTCATCTATTCCTTCATGAAGGACAACGTGCTTGAAAACGATGAGGTGAAGGGGCTTACCAACACCGACATCGTCCCTTCCATCACCGATGAATATCTCGAGGCTTTCGTCTTCGAAAACGAGGTCCATGATCTTTTCGATATTCAGATCAAGGGCATCGCGATCGACTTCGGCGGTCACTTCTACAAGCTCCATGAAAAGGCTCCTATGACCGTCATATCTCCTGAGCAGAAAGCGGCGAAGGAGAAGGCTGCCAAGATTGCAGCCGCTAAGAAGGCCAAGGAAGCGAAGGAAAAGGCCGCGGGCGATGCTGGAGCCGCTGATGAAGGCGCTCATGGCAAGGCTGATGCTCAGGGTGAGTCCGGCGCCAAGGCAGAAGCTGAGGATAAGCAGGACGATCTTGAGGCGAAGCTCGCCGGAATGGATCCCGAAAAGGCCGCTAAGGTTCGTGCAGCCATGGAAGCAAGAGCGAAGAAAGCTAAAGGTGAGTAGCCATGGGAAAAGCAAGTGTCATCCCCTTTGGTCCACAGCACCCCGTATTGCCTGAGCCTCTCCACCTGGATCTGGTGGTAGAGGATGAGGTGGTCATTGAGGCCGTTCCTCAAATTGGATTCGTGCACCGCGGTCTCGAGAAACTGGTCGAGACGCGTGATTACAACCAGTTCATCTACGTGGCCGAGCGCATCTGCGGCATTTGCGCCATGGGCCACTCTTTGGGTTATGCTGAGACCGTAGAGCGCCTCATGGGCGTCGAAGTTCCCAAGCGCGCGGAATATCTGCGCTGCATCTGGCATGAGCTCTCTCGTGTGCATTCCCATCTTTTGTGGCTGGGTCTGGCCGCTGACGCATTCGGCTTTGAGAGCCTGTTTATGCACTGCTGGCGCCTGCGTGAGCGGGTACTCGACATCTTTGAGAAGACGACCGGTGGCCGTGTCATCCTTTCGGTAGTCAAGGTTGGCGGCGTTGTGCGCGACATCGATCGCTCTATGTTTGACGAGATCATTACCACTCTTGATGGCGTGGCTGAAGAATACAAGGCGATCTTGAAGACGCTGCTCAACGACACCTCCATCAAGAATCGTACCGTCGGTGTCGGCTATATCAGCCATGATGAGGCCGTCAATTTGAGCATGGTCGGTCCCTTCGCTCGCGCCTCGGCGGTCCCTTATGACGTGCGTTCCTTCGGTTTGGGCGCCTATGGAGATCTGAGCGATTTCCAACCCATCACCGATACCGCAGGCGATTGCTACGCGCGCATGAAGGTTCGTTGCTACGAGCTACTCCAATCCATCGACCTCATCAAGGAATTCATCGCAAAGATCCCCGATGGTGATATCGATGTGACCGTCAAGGGCAATCCCGCCGACGGGGCAGAGGCCTGCAACGTGCTCGAGCAGCCGCGTGGCGAGTGCTACTACTATGCGCGTGGCAATGGGACCAAGAATCTCGCTCGTATGCGTATGCGCACACCCACCTCGCAAAACCTCGCCGGTATGGTTCATGCTCTGAAAGGCTGCGATCTCGCGGACGTCAACATGATCATCCTGACCGTCGATCCCTGCATCAGCTGCACAGAAAGGTAGGAGCAATGGGAAGTTTTCGCCTTGGAGGCATGACTCTCGGCTCTCTGTTTAAAAAGCCTGAAACCACCTGCTACCCCTTTGAGAAAAAGCCCGCACCGGCTGGACTTAAGGGGCAGATCGTCAATGACGTCGATATGTGCATTCTCTGCGGCCTTTGCCAAAAGACCTGCCCTTGCAACGCCATAGACGTGGAGAAGAAGGACCGTATCTGGGCAATCGATCGTTTCCTTTGCATCCAGTGCGGGTCCTGTGTCCGAGCTTGTCCGAAGAAATGCCTTTCCATGGAGCCGAATATGCCCATGGTTGCCTCAGCTCAATCCACCGTCGTTTGCTTCGTACCCGATCCAAAGGCGAAAGTGGCGGAGAAGATGGCTGCTGAGACCAAGGCGGTCGATAAGGTTATAGAGCATGCTCCGGCGGGAGAAAACGCTGAGGAGGTAGCCGCCGAAGCGCGAGTGGCCGAGGTCAACGCTGATGAGGCGTTTGAAGCTTAAAAGTTTCTTCTTACCTTGAGCTTGCTGATACAATGATTTTTAAATGAAAGAAGTCTCCGGGCGTTAAAATCATTGGAACAGCAGCAGCGGA
>CANRPV010000115.1 GCA_947632575.1 uncultured Eggerthellaceae bacterium
TTAAGCATCCCGCTAAACCCGCGATAGCTAAGGGCAGCGCCTGGGTTACGAAGAGAACCAGCATAAAAGCAGTTACTGCGAGGGCTTTTTGGCTTTGGGCATCAAGGTTTAGGGGCAGAAAGAGAAAGAGCACAAACGCAGCGACGGCACAGCTAATCGAAATCAGCTTGCGCGTTGAGCCGGCTGTCGATAAACGCATCATGATGAGTCCAATTTACGCATTTTTCTTAACGCGCATAATAGGAAAATTGGCCAGTATATATAGGACTTTTTTCCTATAATTCGACCTTTCAATCCATCTTTTATGGCCGTCTACTTAAACCTAAAAAGTCTTTAAAACCCTAGGATTTCTTATACGCAAGCTCTGAAGACCCAACCAATGAATGCAATGTGGCCGGGCGGTCCCAAACGCTCACAGGAACCGCCATGGTCTTTGCATAAGAAGGAGGTCGATAATGGCCGAAGTTCTAACCAATCCGCAGGGCGCTTCGGACGCTCCTCAAGTTGCCGAGCCACAGCCTGAGCCCCAAAAAGCAAGTCCCGACAAGCCGAAAAAGCTCTTTTCGAGCAATAAGCTCTTATTCTTTGGAATAGCCTTGCTCATTGGCATCGTGGTCCAAGCAATCCCCTTTGACTTGGATCCCGCAGCTCATACCTCGTTAGCTGTGATCGCCTTTGTTGTGTTCCTCTGGATTTTCGAAGTGATGCCTGTCGGAATCGCTTCACTCTTCATCCCGGTTCTTCTGGTGGTTCTGCTCGGCAAGGACATAATGCCAGCGAAAACGGCTTTCGCGGGCTTCACGAACAGTACGCTCTGGTTGATGATCGGAGCGTTTTTACTTGGTGAGGCGATGGTCGCCACCGAAGCCGCGAAGCGTATCGCTTACAACATCATGAAACTCGGTGGCTCCTCCTACTTTAAGATCGCTATCTATCTTTGGGTAGCGGGTATCCTCCTCGGAGCCCTTGTACCATCCGGAACCGTCCGTGTCGCGATGTTCATTCCAATCATGATGGGCATTGTTTCCGCCTATAATGCTCCGGCAGCAAGCCGTTTTTCTTGTAATTTGCTTTTGCATGTGTACTGGAGCAGCATCGCCGGTTCAACTCTTTGGTATACCGGAACAAACATGAATCCCACAGCCATGGGAATCGCTGAAGGCATCACTGGTTATCTGCCCAGCTATTTCACTTGGTTTGTTTGGATGCTCATTCCGACCATCGTGCTGAGCGTCGGCTGCTTTGTGATCATCCAGTTTGTTATGCCTCCTGAAAAGGAAATTCTTGAGGGGATGACCAACGCGGACATCATTAATGCCGAACTTGGCGCTCTTGGCCCCATGAAGAAAGAAGAAATGAGAGCGATCGCTTTCTTCGTCGTGGCCATCGTTTTGTGGGTATCTGAACCATTCCACGGGATTGACACCGCTTGGGTTGCCATCCTTATCGGTATGCTTCTTTTCACTCCTAAAGTGGGCGTTTTGAGCAAGAAGTCCATTAGTAAAGTATCCTGGGACACCATTTTGCTACTGGGCGTCGCGCTGGGCTTCAGCAACATGATTGGTGCTGTCGGCCTCGACACATGGCTTGTCGACAACCTGCTTACGCCGATCCTCACGCCCTTCGCATCGATGGGAATGCTTGGCTTCGCCTTCGGTATCGCCATCCTCGTGGGACTCTTCCACTTCCTGATGGCTTCGGCAAGTGCTGAAACCGCCATGATGACTCCGCTGATCGCCAATTTCACCCAAAGCATCAATGGCAATGTAACGATCGCGGCGAACATCGTAGCCCGCTCCGCGCAAAACGTTTTCATATTCCCCTACCAAACCACCCCGTTGGTAGTGCTTTGGGGAACCGGCTACATGGATATGGCGAAGTGCTTGAAGAGCATGGGCTGCCTAGCGATTTTCAATATCGTCTGGATTGCGTTACTAGGACCTTATCTGGAGATCATATCCAATCTCGTTGTTTAAGAATTGAGGATATTGAGGAACGAGTTTGACGAGTTCGGAGTGATTTTACTTTCCACCCCCTTCGGTCTGCAGCGTCTCTGGGATTCGGACGCTGCAGACCACTCGATTTTAGGGGCGTTTAGCAGTAGCAGGTTTAGCAGTAGCAGTCGTCCACATACATCTGCATGGGATAGGTCATGTACTCAACGGGACGAAGCTTCTCAACGGTGACATAACCAGCCGGGGCATCGATAACCGTCGGGATGCGGTTCACGATGGTAGCGCAGGTGTGCTCGACGGTGGCCGGTTTGTGTACGGTGATAGAGGTGTCGGGCTCGCCGACGATCTTCCACTCGCACATATCGCCGTCGTCAGGTCCGTAAACCTTGCCGATCTGGGAGGTCACTATGACCGGACCTTGGAAGGTTTCCGTGGTCACGCGGGTATTCATGCCGATGACCTTACCCTTCGGGATAGTCTCGCCCATGGTCTCAGAATAGGTGTCCTCTTCGGCCACGTAGGGCACGTTTTCTTGGGTGATGGACTTGATGGTCCAACCGAAGAGATTCGCCAAGGACTCGTTGGAGTTCCACACATAGGAGGGCTCGATCTCCTCGGGATGAGCGAGGGTCTTCTCGAACTCCTCCGGGGTCAGGCCGACGCCGTGCGCCTTAGCGAGCGCCAGACCGTAATCCTCAACGTTGTAGCTTACGGCGCCTTCGATCTTATCGATGCGCTCAACACCACCGGCAATGCAACCGATCATGTTGATCCAGAAGATGTCCTGCATACCAGATCCGACGATCGTGCAATCGGTCTCTTTGGCCAGAGCGTCCAGCTTGTTGGTGATTTCCGGAGCGGTGGTCCAAGGATAGATGGCCTCTTCGCAGGTGGTCACAACGTTGATGCCCCGCATGGCGCATTTCTCGAACATCGGGTACACGTCGGTCATGAAGCTGAAGAGGGTCAGCACGGCGATATCAGCGTCGCACTCGTCCAGTACCTTGTCAGCGTCATCGGAGATCTTCACGCCAAGCTTCACACCCAGCTCGGCGTAGTCGCCCACGTCCATGCCAACCACATCAGGATTTACATCGATAGCGCCAACAATTTCGGCGCCCTTTTCATACAGATAGCGCAGCGTATACTTCGCCATCTTGCCACACCCGTACTGCACAACGCGAATCTTTTCTCGATTCATTCCTACTTCCTTTCTATAGACAACTTACCTACCTCTTATTTAGCCCATAAGTTCGCGGGCGAGCTTCATCTGCTCCTTCGTGAAGGGCGGCTGGCGAAGCGGCAGCTCAAGCCAGGTGCCCTTGGTGAGCACCGCCTTGTAGTGAGTGAAGGTGTCAAAGCCCACTTTGCCGTGATAGCGCCCCATGCCCGAATTGCCGAGGCCGCCGAAGCCCATGAAATTGCTGGATTCATGAATGACCACGTCGTTCACGCAACCGCCTCCGTAGGGCACGTGCTGGATGATGTATTGCTGGAAATCGCGATCCTCGGAGAAGATGTAGCACGCGAGCGGCGTCGGGATTTGCTTGACGATGTCAAGTGCCTCATCCAAGGTCTTCCAGGTGAGGATCGGAAGCACCGGGCCGAAGATTTCCTGGCCCATGACCGCGTCCTCCATCGTGACGCCGCGAAGGCAGGTGGGTTCGATCTTGAGCGCGTCCTTGTCACTGCGCCCGCCGAAGGCCACCGACGCCTGCGGTCCGTGGTTTTCGATGAGTCCCAGCACACGCTCGAAGTGATGCTCTGAGATCATATGCGGCCAGTTCGGACTTTGCAGAATATCCTCGCCGTAGTACTGGTGGAATTTCTCCTCCAGCTTCTCGATCAGCTCATCCACCACGTCCTCATGAACCAGCAGATAGTCGGGCGCCACGCAGGTCTGGCCGGAATTCAGGCCCTTGCCCCAAGCGATGCGCTCGGCCGCCCGGAGTATATTGGCGGTTCGGTCCACGAAGCAGGGACTCTTGCCACCCAGCTCGAGAACCACCGGAGCCAGATGCTTCGCAGCCGCGGTCATGATCTCCTTGCCCACCGGCGGACTTCCCGTGAAGAAGACGAAGTCGAAATGGGGCTGGAGCAGCCAGTTGTTCATGTCGCCCGATCCAGGGAACACGCAGACGTATTCGGGCGGGAAGATGTCTGAAAGCAGCTCAAGGAGCAACTTGCCCGTATGAACCGACGTGCGTGACGGTTTGAGCGCCACGCAGTTGCCGGCGGTCAGCGAATCTACCAGGGGCACTAATGCTAGCTGCAGCGGATAGTTCCAGGGACTTAGCACGAGCGATACTCCCATGGGCTGCGGATAGACCTTGGAGGTCGAGGGGAAATGCACGATGGACGTGCGGGCATGACGCGGGCGCGTCCAGCGACGGATGTTCTTCACGCAGAGGTTGATCTCGTCGTAGACCAGGCCGAGTTCGGTGATGTAGCCTTCGTAATGCGCTTTCCCGAGGTCCGCATGGAGAGCGTCCAGTATCTCATCCTCATGGGC
>CANRPV010000116.1 GCA_947632575.1 uncultured Eggerthellaceae bacterium
TTCCGTCATTCGTTTGCCCGATTTCATAACGGAGAAAGATTTTGAATGGGCAGTCGAAACCGCGACCAAAAAGAAGAAACTGGACTGTTCATCGGCGGAGTTTCTGACTGTCGATGAGGGCTTGTGCGTTCAGATGATGCACCTGGGGTCTTTTGACGATGAGCCGGCCAGTATTGCCTTAATGGATGAGTATGTGGCGAAAAACGGATACGTTAACGATCTATCGCCCACGAGATTGCATCACGAAATTTATCTGTCTGATGCAAGAAGGGTCGCCCCTGAAAAATGGAAGACAATCATCAGGCATCCTATTAAAAAGCAGGAGTAAACGCCCGTTTGAAGGGGAGAGGTGTGCCCGCCTGATGCGGACAACATCATCGAACTGAACGGCATGAAAAGCGAGCTTGTCATTTGCGGATAATTCCCCCGGACACGCGAACATCGAGACGTAGGCATAGATTTCGACGCCAATCACTTTGACAAAGTGTTCGATACGCTCGAAGATGCAAGGTAGTGATCGATGATGTCACACCTGCCGATTTTGCACCATGTTTAGGAAGAGCCGATGGACGGATGCGCTGTCCTCGAGCTCCGGATGAAAGGCGCACACCAGCTGGTTGCCCTGGCGTGCGGCGACGATATGATCGTCGACCGTTGCCAAGGCCTTCGCGTCGCCGAAGACGCGCTCGATATAGGGTGCCCGGATGAATGTCATGGGAATCAAGCCAATTTCCGCAAATTCCGCCTCGGTGTGGAAACTCCCGAGTTGGCGTCCATAGGCGTTGCGTACCGCGGTGATGTTCATGGTTGCCAGGTATGTGCGATCGTCGTTTCGTATCTCCTTGGCCAGAAGCAAAAGCCCTGCGCAGGTGCCAAATACCGGAAGCCCGGCCGCTATCATCTCCTGCAGCGGTTCAAAGAGTTCCAGCTCTCGCAGGAGCTTGCCCTGCACGGTGCTCTCGCCGCCGGGAATGATCAACCCATCGAAGGGCTTTTCAATATCTTCCCGGTTGCGGATCTCGAACGAGGGAACTCCGAGCCGCTGCAGCATCTGTTCGTGTTCGATGAACGCCCCCTGAAGGGCCAATACGGCGATCTGCATGACCTAGATCCCGCGCTCCGCCATCAATAGCTCGATCTCCTGCTCGTTGATGCCGACCATGGCCTCGCCCAAATCCTCGGATAATGCCGCGATCCGCTCGGGGTCGTCGAAGTGGGTGACGGCCTTCACGATGGCAGCTGCCCGTTTTGCGGGATTGCCGGATTTGAATATTCCCGAGCCGACAAACACGCCTTCCGCACCGAGCTGCATCATGAGGGCGGCGTCCGCGGGAGTGGCGATACCGCCGGCGGCGAAGTTCACGACCGGCAGCTTCTTCTGCTCATGGACTTGCCGCACCAATTCATAGGGAACCTGCAGCTGCTTCGCCGCCTCGAACAGTTCGTCTTCGGCCATGGAGCCGATACGGCGGATTTCCGCCTGCATGATTCGCATATGACGGACGGCTTGGACGACGTCGCCCGTGCCGGGTTCCCCTTTGGTGCGAATCATCGATGCGCCTTCGGCGATGCGGCGCAACGCCTCACCGAGATCCCTCGCGCCGCAGACGAACGGCACGTCGAATACGGTCTTATCGATGTGGTAGGTGTCATCAGCCGGGGAGAGCACCTCGGATTCGTCGATGAAGTCGATGGCGATGGCCTGAAGGATCTGCGCCTCGACGATGTGGCCGATACGGCACTTCGCCATGACGGGAATGGTGACCGCGTCCTGTATCCCCTTGATCATTTTGGGATCGCTCATACGAGAAACGCCGCCCGCGGCACGAATGTCGGCGGGAATCCGTTCCAGCGCCATGACGGCGCAGGCGCCAGCGGCTTCAGCTATGGATGCCTGTTCGGGGGTAGTGACGTCCATGATGACGCCGCCCTTGAGCATCTGAGCAAGATTTCGATTTAATTCAGATCGGTTCTCTGACATTGGATACCTCCTTGTCTTTATCCAAGGGAAAGTATTAAATGGAAACTGGCATACGAAAATGGTCAATTTGGAAAGAAATAATATAGCCAGATGAGTTCGACAATACCGCATACGCCCCTCACCCCTGCGTATATACAGCTCTATGAACAGGTAAAACGGGATATTGTGCAAGGAGCCTACCGTTTTGGCGAGAGGCTCCCATCGAAAAGAACGATGGCCGACAATAGGGGCGTGAGCACCGTGACGGTTGAGCACGCCTATGGCCTTCTCTGTGAAGAGGGCTTTGTGGAATCCCGTTAGCGAAGCGGATTCTTCGTCATATTCCGTCAGGGAGATGGATTTGCGACTGCCTACGTCGACAGCCTTTCACCCTCTGCTTCCCGTTCGACGTCCACTGTTTTCTCGTCAATATCGGACACCGATCATCAAAGTCATCATCACTCCGAAAACCCCGGCAGCGGGTTTCCCCTCTCGGTCTTAGCGCGGACGATGCGTCGTGTCATCAGTGCTTACGGGGAGGCGTTGCTCGATGTGTCGCCCAATCTGGGATGTATAGAGCTTCGTGGGGCAATCGCGCGGTATCTTGCGAGAAATCGCAACATCTATGTCGACATCGATCAGATCGTCATCGGTTCCGGGGCAGAGTATCTCTACAGTCTCATCGTCGGCTTGCTCGGGCAAAGCCGAACCTTCGCGTTGGAATCTCCTTCGTATGAGAAGATCGAGCAGGTATACCGGACGTTTGGCGTCGCCTGTGATCTGCTGCCGCTCGTGGCCGATGGTATAGACAGCTCGTCTCTGAGAAACACGCAGGCAAGCGTCTTGCATATAACGCCCTACCGGAGTTTTCCCACGGGAATTACCGCGTCGGCTTCCAAAAGATATGAATATCTCCAATGGGCGGCGCAACCGAATCACTTCATCGTGGAAGATGACTTCGAATCGGAGTTCACGGTGTCGCGTAAGCCCGAGGAGACTCTGTTCTCGATGACCGATCACGACAATGTGATATATCTGAACACGTTTTCGAAAACCATTTCCCCCTCGTTGCGCGTGGGCTATATGGTGCTACCGAAGCGTCTGGTTGGTGTATTCTCCGAGCGGCTCGGCTGTTTTTCCTGTACGGTTCCTACGTTCGAACAGTATGTGTTGGCCGAACTCATTGAGAGAGGCGATTTCGAACGACACATCAATCGCGTCCGCCGGGCAAAGCGTAAGGGCTTGACGAAGAGGGGATATGCCGAATAACTCCGAACAGATCACAAGCGCGAGCGGACATGCGCTCACGCAACGTTGGCTTGCGGTCATCGCCGCCATCTGGATGGGGCTCATCAGCGCATGTACCGGCATTGGAGCGCCTCTGGGCGTGGCTGTCGGCGGCCCCTTCGGCGACGTCATCGGGGTGGCGAATCTGGTTGCCATCTGTGGCGCCCTTTGCATCGCGACAAGTATCGCCGCCTTGATACCCAAATCGATTTGCGCCCTTGACGAGGGCTGATTCATGAGAGTGTTATCGAGTGAAGGAGACTACAATGTCGCCTCACCAAACGAAGAGCACATTGATGAAGTAGTAGGCCAGAAGCAAAACCAGAATGCCAACGGCTACGGCGGCAATAATAATCCACCATTTGAGGCACTTCTTAAAAAACCCGACATCTTTGGAAATGGAATTTAGCTGCTCTGATTTGAGGTTCTTCTCGCGCACATCCTGAACGTCTAGGTCATGTACGAGCTTGTCTAGAGTCAAACCGTAGTAATCGCTTAAGAGAACAAGACGTTGGAAGTCGGGATATGACTGCCCCGACTCCCATTTCGATACGGTTTGGCGGGAAACCCCAAGCTCATGTCCAAGCTCTTCTTGGGATAAGTGCTTCGATTTACGAAGCTCGATAAGCTTCTCGTTGAAATTCATGGATCATCACTCCTTGTCATATTTTACGGTTTCAACGTGGCTTCAAAATATCGAGCGTAGTGGTTGGCATTCAACCAACTAAGGTTGGAAATGTGTCAACTTGTTTTGACACTTGGGGTTGCTCACGTAGAAGGAGTTGTATGAGTTCGCACCCGAGAATTTTGGCCCGATGGTGTTGGATGTTCGTTTGATTCCTTGTATCTCACCCCTTGGGCAAGAGGCGTCTACGCAATACGACGATCCTGATTTGCATTCGTCGAGAATGTTGGTTTGCTGCAATCTGATTCTAGTGTCGCGTCATAATGCGGACTTGCCGTCGGAGATGCTATGAGTAAGCAAAACTACACGGTGAAAGAGCTCGCCGATCTCTCGGGTGTCAGCGTGCGCACACTGCATTACTACGACGAGATCGGCCTACTTGTTCCCGCTCAAGATGTATCCCGCCAAAAAACTAATGCTTTCGGAATAAGAAACCGCACGACGGAGTGAGACGACCTAT
>CANRPV010000117.1 GCA_947632575.1 uncultured Eggerthellaceae bacterium
GCAGCTGTGACCGCCGGGGGCTTTTTCCTGCTGTCGCAGCTGCAGGTAACAAGCACGCTTGTGCAGATCGGCGTTTGCCTGTTCATCATCGGTTTCGGCATCGGACTTGGTCAGCAGATTCTCGTGTTGATCGTGCAGAACGAATTTCCGCACAGCATGGTGGGTACGGCGACCGCCGGCAACAACTTCTTCCGCCAGATCGGATCGACCCTCGGCGCCTCATTCGTGGGAACGATGTTCACCATGCGCCTGACGGCGGATCTCGCCTCTCAACTGCCAGCCTCCGACAATCTTTCGGTAAGCGCCATCACGCCGAGCGTCGTCGATCATCTCGCGGAGCCGATTCGCCATCTGATCGTGGATGGGTATTCTGATGCGCTCGTGCCGATCTTTATGTTCTTCGTGCCGCTTCTGGCGATCGGTGTTGTGCTGACGTCCTTCATCAAGGAGCATCCGCTGGCCACAACGGTTGATCACAACGGGTCGGCTAAACCAGCGGCAGCGGACAGCGGCTCCTCAAAACCTAATAAAAGTTAGTTAAAGTTAGTTAAAGACCTCGTTCACCATATAGGAACGGGACGTATTCTTTCCCGACAACACCTCGATGGCTCGGCAGAATTGGGTCTTGATCAGCTTGTTCGTGACCAAATACATCGGAAGATTGATGGAATCGCGCTTGGCGAACGGCAATACGATGGTCTCGGGATAAAGCTTGTCGATGCCCTTGATGAACGGGATCAAGACTACGCCTTGTTCGATGAAAAGCGCGCGGTGCAAAGCCATGATGGACATCTCCAGATCCCGATACTGATAGTGATTGGCCTCCTCGCGAATGTAGGCCACCAGGGTCTCATAGAAGAAGTTGAACTCGGGAATCAGATAAATCGGGTAATTCTGCAGGTCAGCGGAGCTAATGGTCTTCTTCGACGCGAGGCGATGGCGCTTTTGCAGCAGGACGCCCACGGGAACAGACGCGATCTGAGTCTGGTCAAAATCGGGGAGGAAGGTGCTTCCGATGGTGATCATGCCATCGGCGGTTCCCAGTGATAGAGACTCGATGCACTCATCGGCGTTGCCGTAGCGCACGGTGGTGTCGATGTTGATCGTGCGCTTGAAGAACTCGTAAATCTTGCGATTGACCAGGTTGCTTGACGCAAAACGCGGCGAGCAGATGTAGAGACAGGCCCCTTCCCGTGAATCCGCCAAGCCGTTTTGCGCGAAGTTCTCAAACTCGTTGATGCTGGCGAGGGTCTCACGAGCCTTGCGATAGAGGGCATAGCCGAACTGGGTCGGCTTAAGACCGCTGGCCTTGCGGATAAACAGCGGCCGCTGAAGACGGTGTTCGATTTCGCCAATACCTTTCGATACCGCTTGGGGGGTCATGCCCATATCGTCGGCCGCAGCGGAAATGCTTCCTTTTTCGACCGTGATAACGAAGTATTTGATTTGGCGGATGGTGAACATGAGCGGAAACGCAAACTTAGACGAAGCCAAAGCGCTGGATTCTTGGAGGACACTTCAAGCTCCTAAGTGGCGTCTGAACTCCCGTCTTTTCGGTGTCTGAACAGTGATAAAGTTACGATACCCCAAGTATGAAAACAGTGTTGAAGCCAAGTCGGTAATTCAAATTATGGTTGATAATTCAAGGCCATGTCAGTGGCATTTCCGAGATAGCTATCACGTGGAGGACGCGACGGAGAACCGCTTTTGTATTAAGCTATCATGCAAGAAAACACAAGATGAGGGGCAACGGACCAGACGTGACAGAAAAAGAACCAACGGACGTGAGTCCGACGGAGACAACGCCGACGACACAGCCGGAAAAAGAGCCGACAAAGCAGGCGCTGAGCGGTCTTTCGACGACTGAGGTGGAGCAGCGCATCGCCTCGGGCGATGTCAACGTCGACGCCAACATCAAAACCCGTTCCATCAAGCGCATCTTCTACGACAACATCTGCACGTTGTTCAACGCCATCAACGTGATCTTGGCGCTCTTCGTTCTTTTCACCGGATCCTACCGGAACATGTTGTTCATGATCGTGATCATCTGCAACGTGGCCATCGGCATCGTTCAAGAGATCCGCTCCAAGAAAATCACCGACCGCCTTTCCATCGTCGCGAGTTCCAAAGCGGAGGTCATGCGCAACGGTGAGAAGGTGGAGGTTCCAAACGATCAGCTGGTGCGCGACGACATCATCATCCTTGGGCGAGGGGATCAGGTGCCCGCCGACTCGGTCGTGGTGTCGGGAACCTGCGCCGCTAACGAAAGCCTCCTTACCGGCGAGAGCAACCTTATCGAGAAAGCGGTGGGATCTCAGCTGATGAGTGGCTCGTTTGTGAGCTCCGGCCTGGTCTATGCCCGCATTGAGCATGTTGGTCCGGAAAACTACGCCGCCAAGATCAGCGAGGAGGCCAAGCAGGAGAAAAAGGTCAACTCCGAAATCATGAACAGCCTCAACGGTATCATCAAGTTTGTGAGCTTCTTGATCTTTCCCCTGGGCGCCCTGCTCTTCCTGCGTGAGTTCTTCATCGGCCACCTCGGCCTGAACGAGGCCATCCTTTCTACGGTCGCCGCCATGGTGGGTATGATTCCGGAAGGGCTCATTCTGCTCACCTCCACGGTGCTTGCCGTGTCGGTCATTCGGCTGGCTCAATCGAAGGTGCTGGTGCAGCAGCTCTACTGCATCGAGACGCTCGCGCGGGTGGATACCCTTTGCCTCGACAAGACCGGCACCATCACCACCGGCGCCATGAAATTGGAATCCGTCGAGCCCCTTGATGAGGGAGGTTCCACCGATGAGCTCAATCTGGCTTTGAGCAGCCTGGCCTTCGCCGACGAGGATCCCAATGAAACAGCCAAGGCTATCACCGACTATTACGAGAAGAATCACGAGAAGAATCCGGCGGGAGAGCCGCTTAAGCCCAAGCGTATGATTCCGTTCTCCTCCGATAAGAAATGGTCCGGTGCCACCTTCGAGAACGGATCCGCCTATGTGATGGGCGCCGCTCAGTTCGTTTTGAAGGACGACTACGCCGCCATCGCGCCTCGTTTGGAGGGGCTTGCGGCTCACGCGCGAGTGATCGTGGTCGCGCGGGTAGACGGCTTTACCGATAGTGGCGATATGGAGGGCAAACCGCAACCGCTCGGCTTCGCGGTGATCCACGACGAGATTCGCCCAACCGCCGCCCAGACCATCGCCTACTTTAAGGAGCAGGGGGTCACGGTTAACGTCATCTCCGGTGATGATCCGAAGACTGTCTCAAGCATCGCTCAGACGGTGGGCATCGAGGGCGCCGACAAGTACGTGGACGCCACCACGCTTAAGACCGACGAGCAGATCGCCGACGCGATGCAGCGCTACCACGTGTTTGGCCGCGTGCGGCCGGAGCAGAAGAAGGCCTTCGTGATCGCGCTGCAGCAGGCCGGTCATATCGTCGCCATGACCGGCGACGGCGTGAACGACACGCTTGCTCTCAAGCAGTCGGATTGCTCGGTGGCCATGGCCTCGGGATCCGATGCGGCGCGCAACGTGGCTCAGATTGTGCTGGTGGATAACGACTTCTCCTCCATGCCCAAGGTGGTGGCCGAGGGGCGTCGCTCCATCAACAACCTGCAGCGCTCGGCGTCGCTTTTCCTGGTGAAGACGCTGCTTTCGATGACCCTTGCGATCATCTTCATCTTCATGCCGTGGGGCTATCCCTTCCAGCCCATCCAGATGACCCTGGTCTCGGCGTTTACCATCGGTCTGCCGTCATTTGTGCTGGCTCTTGAGCCGAATAAGGATCGCATCAAAGGCAAGTTCCTCGAAAACGTCATTGTGCGCTCGATTCCAGGGGCCGTGTGTGCGGTGGTGACGCTGCTTCTGGTGAACATCCTTGGCTACGGACCCTTGGGGCTTTCCTCTCAGTCGGTGTCCACGCTCTGCGTTCTGCTGACCTCGTGGGTGGGTCTCATGCTGATCATCCGGCTGTCGTGGCCCTTCACGCCGATACGAATCGGACTGATCATCGTCGTGGTCGGCGGAACCGTGTTCTGCGCCACGGTGCTGCACAGCCTCTTTATCATCACGCCGCTGACGGGCGAGATGTGGATCCTGTTCCTCAGCTGCTGCGCGGGCATCGCCATCGTGTTCAACCTGCTGTACAGCGCGCTCGATCGTTGGCATAACGAGCGCCTCGCCAAGCTCGTCTAACATAAAACCATTCTGAGACCATGCTGTAACCTCTTAGCGCTGGTCTTTCCGCTAAAATTGAGCTGTTGCAATCATTTTAGCTTGGAGGTGCATTATGGCTGATCAAGCTGTACTTGCTCAACCTGCTCGATCCGAACGACCTACTCAATCCGGCCAACCCGCCCAACCTGTT
>CANRPV010000118.1 GCA_947632575.1 uncultured Eggerthellaceae bacterium
TGATGATGGGAATGCCTGGCGGGTACGGCACCATCATGACAGCCGGTATACGATCATTCATCTCGTCGAGGAAGCAAAGCTCCACGTCCTCCCTTACCACATGGTGATAGGCATCGGCGGGATTCATCACTTGGTCGGGAATGACCTCAAAGGCCTGATCCATAGCTTTGAGCAAGGCGTGATCCTGAATAAAGCCATGCATAGCAGCGCAGTGATCTGCAAGGCCTTGTGAGGCATAGATCTGAGGATAGCGGGCAACAAGTTTGGGAAAGACCTCTTCAAGGGGACGATTCTTGTCGTAATCCTCCTTGAATTTCATGAGGGCGGCAAGCAAAGCCGCTTGCTTGCTTGATGTGGTCCCGAGGCTGTTGAGCATCAAAAACGAGAAGTAATCACTCTTTTCGCAGACGATATTGTGATTGATTAGGTAATTGGTGACAACGCTCGCGGGAATTCCGAAATCGTCGATGGTCCTATCATCACGCACGCCAGGGCAGCGGAAGGTGAGTTTAATGGGATCGAGCATGCAATAGTCATCTTCCATGGCCTCAAAACCATGCCAGGGATTTTGCTCTGAAAGCACCCAAGGCTCTTGCGTGGAGGTGAGGAATTCGAGTGGGGCATCCTCAAAAGCCACCAGGTGATCCTGATACATCACCTGTCGCGGCTGCCAGAGGCTAAAGAACCAATCCCCCTTGTCCTTATAATCGCGGTGAAGTCGTGCAACCTGTTGTCTGAGCTGGCACGCCTGATTGATTGCCTCGGCAAGGAGCGCCTCCCCATGTTCTTCCATCATTTTGGTCGCCACGTCTAAAGAGGCGATCATCGGGTAGAAGGGCGAGGTCGAAGCGTGCATCATATAGGACTCGTTGAACTGCACGGGATCGATCTTACGTTTGTCTCCGTTGCGAATATGAAGCATAGAGCACTGGGAGAAAGCCGTGAGCAGTTTGTGGGTCGACTGAGAGCAGAATATGGGCTTGTCGTCGGTTTCCACCGGAGCGTCGCTCATGCCGAAGTGGTTCCGGTAGATGGGATGGAACTTCGCATAGGCAAACCACGCCTCGTCGAAATGGATGTTTTCCGTGGTATCCCGCAGCGCTCGTTTGATCTTCGTGGTGTTATAGCAAATGCCGTCATAGGTGGAATTGGTGAGCGCGCACATTTTGGCCCGGGGATTTGCTTCGTCGTCTTTGATGAGCGGGGAAGCGTCAAGTTGTTTCTTGAGAGCGGCTGATTCGAATTCGGAGAGCCTGACCGGGCCGATTATACCTAGGTGATTCCTGCGCGGAACCATGTAGACGGGGTTTGCCTCGGTGATGACCATCGCGTAGTTGAGAGATTTATGGCAATTGCGGTCCACGAGGGCAATCTCATTGCGTACCAACTGACTTCGCCAGATGATTTGATTAACCGTCGAGGTGCCGTTGAGCACGTAGTAGCTTTGATCGGCTCCAAAGACCTCGGCGGAGTTGCGTTCGGCATCTCCGACAACTCCTGAATGGTCGAGAAGCGATCCCAGCTCAGGTACGGAAATTGAAAGATCACTGCGGAGAATGTTTTCTCCCACATACTTATAGAAGGCCACTCCCGCCGGATCCTTCAGAAAGCCCTCGCCTCCAAGATGACCAGGGGTATGCCAAGCGTACTTATAGTGTTCGGCGTATCTCAGAAGTTCGCCAAAAAACGGCGGAAGGAGACTTTGGATATAGCCTTCTACATAATCAGCGATGCGTCCCGCAAGGAAATCAAGCTTATCCTCACCGCTCCAGAGACATCCATCCACAGATGCCAACAGTTCAGGTTTTAAGTCGCTCACCTCTTTTTGATCGGTCAGAAGAAGAACGGGCAAGGCGCTATTGCGATTGCGGATGAATTTCACCAGGTCCAAAGCGCTCTCTTTTGACGAGCGCGGTGCATCTTTGTTCGGATCCTCGCTTGGGAGATCCCAATCGATGAGTACGCAGCCGATATCGGTCCGCGACTGAATGACCTCTTTTGCGCTTTCGTAGGAGTCAGTAGGCAGAATCGAGCAGTGCTGAGCCGTCTCTAATGATTCAATCAGGCCTTGAAGATACTGATGCTCAGGCTTTTCGTCGCCCCATTTCTGCGAAACCACAAGAATGGGCCAGTCTCGAAGTGCTTCCGGTATATCCATAGCTATCGTTTCCTTAGACCGTAAAGAACTACCTCAACGTACGTTCTTAACACAGTCTCGGGTTATTTATCTGTCGTAGGAGCTATTTGGATACGAGCCGTTCCTTTTGGCCGTCATATGAGGCGGTTCTAAACCAAATGGTTATCTTACGCAGCTACTTTCGTTTAAAGATCGCGCTCGTAAAGGCCGTAAGCGCGATGACGACGACGCAGATGCCGATACCGAGCCACAGAAGCTCAATGCCGTCGGCGCCTTTGAGCACCTTGCCGAGGAAATGCACACCGAGCATAACCACGATGACGCTCACTAGGCGTTCCTTTAGATCATCAAAGTCGTGGAACTCCAACCAAGCTGGGAGGGGGATTTTTTCGGTGATGAAAAGCACGGTGAGACCGAGCGCGGTCATAAAGAGCACAACGCCAAGTAAATACATGTCAGTGAATTCCACGTAGTCAATGGTCAAGCTTGTGAGTGCGAGTTCACCGCCTATGAATTCAAGTGTCACCTCAACGGCTCTGATAGTGGTAGCTACCACTAACACGAAGGCGCAAAACACCAAGCCGAACGCGGGAATGGTCGCGATGAGCCGTGTTTGACCTACCAGCCGTTGGACCTGGTTGGCGGCTTTGTGGCCTTTTGACCCCTCGGAGTTTAGTGCGTTTGCCTCGTGAGAAGGCATCTGCTCCAGGTCTTTTTCGAGTTCCGCATCAGCCATGTCGGCTCCGTTTCTTGTTAGCCTTCGATAATCTTCACATAGAAGTGTCTTTGGCGGGGGCCATCGAATTCGCAGAAATAGATATCCTGCCAAATTCCCAAAATCAGTTTACCGTCTTTTACTATGAGCGTTTGCGAAGGACCAAAGCATGATGTCTTGATGTGGGCATGAGAATTGCCTTCCCGATGACGATAGTTCTTATTGTAGGTGGGAAAGACATCTTCTATAGCCATGAGAAGATCATGAACCACATCGGGGTCAGCGTTTTCGTTGATGGTAAAACCGGCGGTGGTATGCGGCGAGTAGACGACCACGATTCCATCGCTGATGCCGCTTTCCGCAATGTCTTTTTTGACCACATTGGTGACTTTCAGCATCTGTTGAGCGCTGTTCGTCGGAATGCTGTGTTCAAAAAGATTCACGAATGCTCTCTTTCTTCGCTACGACGCCTTTTGGTAACGTCTCTTGATAATGCCTCTCAGTGACACCTCTTGGTAACGCCTCTTAGTAACGATAAGTATGTTCTTAGCAGCTTCTGAGTCGCTGTCGGCTGCGCTGATTTTCACCTATTCGTCACCAAAGAGGGGAGTGCTGAAATAGCGCTCTCCCGTGTCGGGAAGTACTGTCACAACGGTTTTGCCTTCCCCAAGTTTGCGAGCGAGTCTGAGCGCGGCGGCGACGTTGGTGCCTGAGGACACGCCACACATCAGTCCCTCCTCTCGCGCGAGGGCACGAGCTGTCTCAAGTGCCTCTTCATCCGAGATGATGCAGATGTCGTCATAGATGTCCTGATCCAAAATGGCTGGGATGACGCCATCTCCAATGCCCATCTGAAGGTGCGTTCCAATACCGCCACCAGATAGGATCGCGGCGTTTTCCGGTTCAACCGCCCATATCTCAATGTCAGGATAGAGCCGTCTTAAGGTTTGGCCGATCCCAGAGATGGTGCCACCGGTACCGATGCCCGAGCAGAAGCCATGGATATGACGCCCTGCATCCTCGGCGATTTCGAGGGCGGTGTGATTGCGATGCGTGCGGAGGTTATCGATGTTCTCGAACTGCTGAGGCACATAGACGCGCGGATCCTCGGCTGCCATCTGTTTGGCGATGAGGATGCACTCGTTGATCGCCGCGCCGATATCCCCTTCGTCGTGGACGATCACCACGTCAGCACCATAGTGGCGAACCAGTTTACGACGCTCCTCTGAGACCGAGTCTGGCATGATGATCCGAGCCTTGTATCCCTTGACGGCGCAGACAAGGGCAAGTCCCACGCCTTGGTTTCCGCTGGTCGGCTCCACGATGATGCTGTCAGGCCCAACCTCTCCACGTTTTTCGGCCTGTTCGATCATCATCGCCGCGGTTCTGGTCTTGATCGATCCACCTACGTTTAAGGCCTCGTATTTCACAAGGATCTCCGCCGAGCCTTCTTCAACGAGGCGGTTGAGCCGTATGAGTGGTGTGTG
>CANRPV010000119.1 GCA_947632575.1 uncultured Eggerthellaceae bacterium
TCACGCGCACGCTTAATGATTACGCGCGGAGTAAGGGCCTTTTGAAGGAGAAGGAAGCAAACCTCTCCGGTGAAGACGCGCGTGAGGGCCTAGCCGCCATCATCTCGGTAAAACTGCACGATCCTCAGTTCGAGGGTCAAACCAAGACGAAACTTGGAAATACCGAAATTCGCCCCCTGGTTCAAACCGCGGTAACGCGAGGTCTTTCCGAGTATTTGGAGGAGAATCCGACACCGGCCAAGCGTATCGTCGAAAAGGCGACGCAAGCCCTGAAAGCTCGTGAAGCGGCTCGTAGGGCGCGTGAGATGACCCGCCGCAAGAACGTGCTGGACTCCTTTGCCCTTCCCGGTAAGTTGGCTGACTGCTCTTCCAAAGACGCATCTCAGTCTGAGATTTTCATCGTAGAGGGCGATTCTGCAGGCGGTTCCGCTAAACAAGCGCGAGATCGTAAATTCCAGGCCATTCTGCCTCTTCGCGGTAAGATCCTCAACGTGGAAAGGGCGGGACTCCATCGTTCGCTTTCCTCAGAGACCATCTCTTCGCTTATCACCGCTATCGGAACCAACATCGGGGATGATTTCGATCCAGACAAAGCTCGCTATCATCGCATCATTATCATGACCGATGCTGATGTTGACGGTGCTCATATTCGTTGTCTGCTGCTGACGTTCTTCTATCGTTATATGCCCGAACTCATCGACCGCGGATACATCTATATCGCGCAGCCTCCGCTCTATGGACTCAAGAAGAAAAATTCACGCTCGGGCAAGGTGGAGCAATACATCTTTAACGATGATGCGCTGAAAAGGGAATTGGCCAACATTCCGGATGCCGACAAAAAGTACGACATTCAGCGCTACAAAGGTTTGGGTGAGATGGATCCGGAGCAACTTTGGGAAACCACGATGGAGCCTGAGAACCGCACGCTGCTACGCGTGAACATCGAAGATGCGGCTCAAGCGGAAAGGGCGGTATCGGAGCTCATGGGAGACCAAGTGGAGCCTCGTAAAGAGTTTATCCAAAAGCACGCGAAGGACGTTCGCTACCTGGACATCTAACCATTCCGGCTCGCGCGTGACACGACAGGCGCGCTCTAACAGGTACTCCTTAACAGAGGAAAACTTTGGTGGGGCCGCCTAAGACTTGCCCAAGAATCACGACACGAACAACGACACGAATAACCACACGATCAATGATACGAATATAGACGAGAGGAAAACTGTGGCAGAAGAGGAACTGTTCAAACTAGGGGAAGGAACCATTCAAACCGCCGAGCTCGGCAGGGAGATGCGCCAGTCCTTCCTCGAGTACTCCATGAGCGTTATCGTCTCGAGGGCCCTGCCCGATGTACGTGACGGTTTAAAGCCTGTGCATCGCCGCATTCTGTACGCGATGAACGAATCGGGCTATACGCCCAATAAGCCGCATATGAAGTCAGCCCGTACGGTTGGCGATGTCATCGGTAAGTATCACCCCCACGGCGACGTGGCGGTTTATGACACCATGGTGCGTCTGGCCCAACCTTTCTCCATGCGGGTGCCGCTAGTCGACGGCCATGGAAACTTCGGCTCCATCGACGGCGATTCGGCGGCGGCCATGCGTTACACCGAGGCTCGTCTGGACAAGGCGGCCATGGAGCTCCTCCGCGACCTGGATAAAGAGACGGTAGACTTCCAGCCCAACTACGATGAAAGCCTTCAAGAGCCGAAGGTCTTGCCGGCTCGATTCCCCAACCTGCTTGTTAACGGGTCGGCGGGCATCGCGGTTGGTATGGCGACGAACGTGCCACCTCATAATCTAGGGGAGACCATCGACGCCACCTGTCTGCTCCTGGATAACCCTGACGCCACCTTAGAAGAGATCATGGCCGTGTTACCCGGTCCGGACTTTCCGACGGGTGGCCTCATCATGGGACGCGAGGGCATCAAGGAAGCCTACGCCACCGGACACGGCAATCTCATCGTTCGCGCCAAGTGCGAAATCGAGCAAGGGAAAAACGGGCGCACCTCGATTGTGGTTAAAGAGATCCCCTACCAGGTCAATCGTAAGCGTCTGCTGGAAAAACTCGGCGAGTTGGTTCGTGATAAGAAGCTGCCCGAGATCAGCAACATTCATGACGGCGCTGATCGACATGGTATCGATATCATCATCGAGCTCAAGTCCAACGCCATTCCTCAGGTGGTGCTCAACAAGCTTTTCAAACACACTCAGCTTCAAGTGGGCTTCGGCGTCAATATGCTCGCCTTGGTAAACGGCGTTCCCCATGTGCTGTCCCTTAAGGAGATCCTGCAGCACTATATCAGCCATCAAATTGAGGTCATCCTCAGGCGTACGCGCTATGACCTCGCCAAAGCCGAGGAGCGCGCCCATATTCTGGAGGGCTATGTCATCGCGCTCGATAATATCGATGAGGTTATTCACATCATTCGTTCTTCGGAGACCGATCAAGAAGCGAGCAAGCGTTTGACCGAGCGGTTCGGTCTTAGCAAGAAGCAGACCGACGCCATCCTCGAGATGCGTCTGCGCCGTCTGACGGGACTTGAGCGGACTAAGATCGAGCAAGAGCTGGCTGAGCTGAGGGAAAAAATCGCTTATTACAAGCGCGTGCTCGAAGACGAAGGCCTTGTGCGAGAGATCATCAAGACCGAGATGCTCGACATCAAAAAACGTTTCAACACACCTCGCAAGACCAAGATCAGTGGGGAAGCGAAGGAGATCGAGGTTGAGGATCTCATCGCCGATGACTCCATGGTAGTCACCATGACCAAGGCGGGTTACATCAAGCGGCTTCCGGTAAGCACGTATCGTCAACAGAAACGTGGCGGCAAGGGCATGCAAGGGGTGAACCTCAAGGATAGCGACTTCGTCGAGCATCTTTTTGTGGCGACGAACCTTTCCTACATGCTCTTCTTCTCCACGAAAGGCAAGGTTTACCGTCTGAAGGTCTACGACATTCCCGAGGCATCCCGCCATGCCCGCGGTACCGCGATCGTGAATCTGTTGTCTCTTGAGCGGGGTGAGAGTATCGCCGCTGTCATAGCGACGAAGGATTTCCCAGATCACGAGTATCTAATGTTCGCCACGAAGCAGGGCATGGTCAAAAAGACCTCGATGAATCTCTATGACCGTACCCGCCGCGATGGTCTTATCGCCATCAATCTAAAAGACGACGATGAGCTCATCTCCGTGAAACGCGTCGCCGCTCATGAGAAGGTCATCCTGGTTTCTAGCGCTGGCAAGGCTATAAAGTGGGACGAAAGCGAAGTTCGAGCCATGGGACGCGACACGATGGGCGTTCGCGGCATGACCGTCCCGGCTGACGCTTATGTGCTGGGTATGGAGATCGCCCGTCCTGGCACGGATCTTTTCGTCATAACCGGTAAGGGTTTTGGCAAACGTACACCAGTAGCCGAATATCCTGAGCATCACCGCGGTGGTCAAGGTGTTTACACCATTACAATGACGCAGAAGAAGGGCCTTCTGGTGGCTATGAAGATTGTGGCCCCGGACGATGAGATCATGATCATCTCCGAAGAAGGCGTCGTGGTGCGTACACCCGTGAGTGGCATATCTGAACTGGGACGTTCTACTCAAGGGGTATGCGTCATGAAGGTTGCGGATAATGATAGGGTGACAGCTGTGGCTATTTCAACGGATGGTAAAGAAAACAAAACCAACGGCAAGGATCAGATTGCTGCTGAAGAGGACCAAGAAGCCCTGTTCGAGGAGACAGTTCAGGATATGGACACCGACGACGGGCTCGCTCTCGAGGAAGAAGACGAAGAGTCAAATAAGTAAAGACCTTGACCTCGCGGGCGAGGTGGTATAACCTGTTCAAGCACTTTTTGAAGGGCCCGTAGCTCAGTTGGTTAGAGCGCACGCCTGATAAGCGTGAGGTCGCTGGTTCAAGTCCATTCGGGCCCACCACATATTTTGGGATAAACGCTCCACCGTGAGCCGAGTTAGCCGGTGGAGCGTTTATTAATAACGGGGCATTAGCTCAGCTGGGAGAGCGCGGGCTTTGCAAGCCTGAGGTCAGGGGTTCGATCCCCCTATGCTCCACCAAAAATCCTAGCAGGTTGGATAATCGAAAATAGCATCTGACCTGCTTTTTTATTGTTGAAATGCTCCTTCCTGAACGATCGCTCATCCATGTGACCACCAAATGACCACCTGTGTGACCACCATTTGACCACCCAAATTTGATTGTACATTACCCGGACAAAAGAAAAACGGTCGAGTTTTCCACCGTTGGTAACGCTCTGCCGAGACCTTGTTAAAAACAGGTATCGCTATGCCGATAGCAAGATAACGCTATGCC
>CANRPV010000120.1 GCA_947632575.1 uncultured Eggerthellaceae bacterium
ACGACATCTACTCTATTGAGGACCTGCGTCAGCTTATCTTCTCGCTCAAAGAAGCCACCCTTTACACCAAACCCGTGGCGGTAAAGATCGCGGCCGTCCATAACGCGGCCGCCATCGCCAGTGGTATGGCACGTGCGGGCGCTGACATCATCGTGTTAGACGGTTTTAGGGGCGGTACGGGTGCGGCACCGAAGCGGATCCGCGACAACGTGGGCATACCCATCGAGCTCGCGCTTGCCGCTGTGGATTCTCGCCTGCGCGACGAGGGCATCCGCTCTACGGTCAGCCTTGTGGCAGCGGGATCTATCAGAAGTTCCGCCGATATCGTCCGCGCCATCGCGCTGGGCGCTGATGCCGTCTATATCGCCTCGGCTGCGTTGATCGCCCTTGGTTGCCACCAGTGCCAAGACTGCTCAAGCGGCAAGTGCAACTGGGGTATCGCCACCCAGCGGCCTGAGCTCACGCGTCGTCTGAATCCCGAGATCGCGGCCGAGCGCGTGGTGAACCTCGTCCAAGCCTGGAACCATGAGATTCAGGAGATGATGGGCGGCATGGGTATTAACGCCATCGACAGTTTGCGCGGCAATCGTTTGATGCTTCGAGGTGTGGGGCTCAATGAGCGCGAGCTGGAAATCCTAGGCGTAAAGCATGCGGGAGAGTGATCCGATGAAACGAATCTATGCCCTCGAAGAGTGGTGCATTGACTGCAGACGCTGCGAAGTGGCTTGTAAAACCTTCCATTCCCAAACCCGAGACACCGTGAAAGCCTATAAGCTTGAAAGCCCGGAGCCTCAGAGTCGAATCCGCGTGGAGGGAAACAAGTTCCTCTCCATCGCCATCAATTGCCGCCACTGTGCAGATCCCAAATGCGTGGAAGGCTGCATTTCAGGTGCGATGACTAAGGACCCGGTCACCGGCGTGGTAAGCGTTGACCAGACCAAGTGCGTGGGATGTCGAACCTGTGTGTCCCTCTGTCCTTTCGGGGCGGTGCAGGTGGTTTCCATCGATGGTCGCGATAAGGCGATCAAATGCGATCTGTGTGCCGAGGCGCCGGGTATTCCGGGAAGGCCCTCCTGTGTCGAGACCTGTCCCAATAGAGCGCTTATCTATGTGGAAAGCGAAGGCGAGTAACATGGCCACGCTCAACAGTGATTATCTGATCATCGGCAATTCCGCCGCCGGCGTGACGGCCGCCGAGACCATTCGTGCCAAGGATCCCTACGGCACGATCACGCTCATCAGTCGCGAGCCTCATCATGTTTACGGGCGCCCGCTTATCTCCTATCTCATTGAGGGAAAGACCACCCTTGATGCTATGAAATTCAAACCGGAGACGTTTTACGAGGATCATAAGATCACCGCGCTTCTGGGAGATGAATTCGAGGCGCTCACTTTGGATCCCGAGGCTCATGAGGTCGGACTTAAAAATGGCGATTCCATCGGCTACGGTCGCTGCCTTCTTGCGACGGGCAGTGTACCCTTTACCCCTCCCATCAAGGGCCTTCAAGGTAAGTCGAACGTCTTCACTTTCATCACGCTCGACGATGCCGAGCAGGCTTGGGCGGCGGCTGTGGAAGCCTCTTTGAAAGCCTCGGAGTCGGGTCGCTGCAGCCGGGTCGTCGTGATCGGCTCGGGTCTCATCGGACTTAAAGCGGCAGAGGCTCTCTCTCATCACCTGGACGAGATCTCGGTGCTTGAGCTTGCCGATCGCATTCTCCCCACGGTTTTAGACCCGGAGGGTTCCGCCTTGCTCCAGCGCTTGCTTGAGCCCCACGGCATAACGTGCTATCCCGGTCTTACCGCTGATGAGGTGCTCGGCGAGGGGGATCAAGCCGTGGGTGTTCGTCTCACCAACGGCGAGTGCCTCGATTGCGACCTTATCATCGCTGCGGTGGGTGTGAGACCCAATTCGTCGCTTGCCCTCGAGGCCGGTGCTCAGTCGGGTAGGGGGCTTATCGTGGATGAGCGGCTTTTGACCAGCTTGCCCGACGTTTATGCCGCAGGCGATGTGGTCCAGGTTTGCGACGTGCTTGATGGAAGCGAACATCCCCTTGCGCTTTGGCCAAACGCCATGCATCAGGGAAAGATCGCAGGACGTCAGATGGCGGGGGATGAGACGGCCCTTTTCCACGGCTCCTTCGCCGTCAACGCCGTCGATTTCTTCGATATATCGCTGCTCACCGCCGGTGTCATTAACCCCAGGGAGGATATGGGCTGCGAGATCGATATCTACGCCGAGGACAACAGCTATGCGAAGTTCGTCAAGCAGGATGGGAAGCTTATCGGCTATATCCTGCTGAATCGGCCTCAAAACGCCGGCATCTATACGGCGCTCATAGAAAATGGGGTGGATCTCGATAGCCTTGACCAGGACATCTTCCTCGAGACTCCTCAAAACCTTGATTTTGACAATGAGATGCGCTGGGAGCGACTTCATAAGTTCTATCCACGCGACCTCGATCGGCGCGGCTGGAAGGAGAAGATCTAAATGATCACCACTCAGCAGGCGAAAAAACGGGTCTATCTCGGGACGGCCCATTTCAAGGAGGCCAACGAAATGGTGAGGGCCGCCCTTGAGGAAGCGGACGTCGTTGAGCTTACCGACGTCTATGCCCAGCGCTATCTCGGTTGCGCCATGCCGGCCGGCAAGCGGCTTGAGGTCTACGGGACTCCCGGCAACGATACGGCTTGCTACATGGACGGCGGGGAGATCGAGGTTTTCGGCAACGCCCAGGACCAGATTGGCAACACCATGAACGAAGGTCGCGTCATCATCCATGGCCGTTGCGGTGATGCGGCCGGCTATGCCATGCGTGGCGGCACTATCTTTGTGCGCGATGACTGTGGCTGGCGCGTCGGCATTCATATGAAGCAATACCTGCATCATTGCCCGATCATCGTCATCGGGGGAAACGCGGGAAGTTTTCTTGGCGAGTATATGGCGGGTGGCATCATCGTACTTATGGGTAAGCCCGGCGAATATCTGGCGACGGGTATGCACGGCGGCATCATCTACCTTAAAGATGACCTGGCGACAAGCGAGGTGCCTGAGGGCATGGTCGTCGAGCCTCTTGAGCCGGCTGACGAGGAGTTCCTTGCTGAGATACTCGGGCAGTACAACGAATACTTTGCGAGCGAGTTGGGCTATGCGGTAAATGAGTCCGGCGAGGGCTTTTTCAAGCTTCGTCCCGCCTCATCGAGACCCTACGCCTCGATGTACGCTAATTAACCACGTTAGCGGGAGCAGTCGCTTTATCGCCGTCGCTTAACTGAGATCGGCTAGCGTGACTCGAGAAGCTACGAGGCTTGCCAGGGGCACCAGGTAGGCGCGCTCTTGCTCATCGAGGCCCAAAGCGGCGAGACTCATGAGTTCATCGGCAAGTTCCGCCACGTCATGGCCATAGACCTGAGCCCGATAGCCGGATGCCATGAGCGCGGTCTTCGCCGCCTCAACATCCTCTGCGCTCACATCCTTAAAGATCCCATGCAGGTTTTGGAGGTTTTCGGGGCTGTAGAACAGTCCCTTGATGAGCGCCGCATAGGCGAGAGCCTGGGGAAGAGGCATGGCATCGGCCGGTCGAATCTCGAGATAGCTTTTGAGCCGCGCATCGGTGAAGAACATGGAAAGGGCATGTTCCACATCGGCCTTGCTCATAGGGTTGCTCGCGTAGATCTCCCCAAAAGGTTCCTCGGTAAAGTGAAAGCCGCCTTTTTTATCCGGCACGAGAATGGCCGGAGTGTCAAGGATGTACTCGGCGTAATCCCGAAGCGTGAAGCTCTCATCCATGACACCGGGAATGAGTCCGCAGCGATCTGGGTCACAATAGCGCCAGATCTGAGTGCGCACTAACTGATGGGTTCGAGGTTCGGCCTCAAATACTGGAGAGTTATCCGTGATAAGAGAGAAGATGGGACCCAAAGCGAAGGCGAGGCGCAACTTGAGCAGGCAATCTTCTACCGAGCTATAGTCTATCGAGATTTGGGTGGAGGCGCTGCCGCGCATCATACAGATGCCATAGCTGCTTATGGATCCCAGGTAGGTGTTCATAAATTCATAGCGCTGCTTGGGAATGAGCTGCAGATCCACGGCGCGACGGGTGGGATGATACCCGAGTGGTCTTACCTCGATCCCTGCGGGCTTGAGATAACGCTCCAGATTGAGCTCAAAATCTTTGAAGATCTTCTCAGCCTCTTGGATGCGCTTAAATGGTCCTGCCGAAAGCTCCACCTGCGCCGCTGGCTCCAAGGTTATG
>CANRPV010000121.1 GCA_947632575.1 uncultured Eggerthellaceae bacterium
CCCGGTCGAAGATAATCTTCTATCTGATAAAAGAGAAGATCCTGCATATGCCCTGAGGTGCGATCCATAAGCAGCAATCGGCAATGATCACGCTCATCAGCCGGTTTCTGGGCGATAAGTTCTTCGGGAAGATGGTAATCAAAAGCGTCTACGCGCAAGCGATCATCAGTCATGGTGGGCCTTTGCTCGGTTTTGTTCGCGAAGCTCTTTTAAGATTTGGTGCTTGCGCTTTTGCTTTTCATCGTAAAGAGCGCGCTCGCGACGGCGCTCTTGGACTTTACGCAGTTCGGCTTCCGCCGCCTCACGTCCTAACGCGCGCTGAGCTTCCTTTTTCGCACGACGCTGCGCTTTGCGCATCCGACGCTCCTCTTCGGCTTCTTGAGCGGAAAAGCGACACCCGCAGTAGTTCTGGCGGTAGAGACCTGCCTCCTTTGCTCGGCGCGTGGCCTCGGGATAATAGGGACGATAGTCCTCAAAGGCCGCTTGAAGGCCCGCCGTGGCGGCCGCCTCTTCGAGCTCCTGCGCGATGATGGCGCTGTATTGATAGGGACTTACCGAAAGCGTCGTTCCGAAAAGATCGAAACCCTCCTGCTTGCCATAAGCCGCAGCCTGGCGAAAGCGCAGGCGATAGCAGGCACGGCAGCGCTCCTCGCGAGAGTGGTGCAGCGTCTCAAACGGGCGCGCCACCTCTTCCTCCCAAGCCTGAGGATCATAGGGACCTTCGACCACGCTCACCGATGCTTCCTGAGCCCAGCTCTTCAGGGTGTCTAAGCGACGGTGATATTCCTGTTCAGGAGCGATATTGCTGTTCGCGTAATAGATCACCGGCTCATAGCCCTGCTCCCTGAGCAAACGCACCGGCTCCAGCGAACACGGGCCACAGCAGGCATGGAGCAAGAAGGATTCTGGCTTTTTTGGAGCTTGAGAGTTTGTCATGGCGCTTATACTATCATGACTTATCAATCGAGGAGAAAGGGGCCTCTATGACCGTTGTCCAGCCACAAAGCTATCTGTTTTGATTTGGACGGCACCTTATTGCCCATGGACCTCGATGACTTCCTCAAGGATTATTTCGGCGCGTTGAGGCTTTTCGCGGAGCGTCATGGCCAAGATGGTGATCGCTTCATGGCCGGTATCAACGCCGGAGTAAAATCCATGCTGGTCCATGACGATGGTCGCACCAATAAAGAGGCGTTCTGGGACACGATGTATGACTACGTGGATCCCTCCAGTCGTGATTGGGAAGCGTTGCTCATGACCTTTTACACCGAGGAGTTTCCTCGTCTTGGCGAAGGTTTTCAGGGTTATGAAGAAGTAGCGCCGATGATCGAGGGGCTGGTGGCCAAAGGTTATCCCTTGGTGCTCACCACGATGCCTCTCTTTCCTCTGACGGCGGTGGAGAGCCGCCTTAGGTGGGCGGGCGTCAATCCGGCGAACTTCAGCCGCATCACCCATTATGAAAACACTCGCTTTTCAAAGCCCGGTGCCAACTATTATCGGGAAAACCTCACCGCCATGGGACTTGAGGGCAAAGACGTTTTGATGGTGGGAAACAATACAGTCGAGGATCTGGCTTTTTGTTCTCTCGGAGCCGATGGCTATATCCTGACCAATTGTCTCATCGATCCGGTAGATTTCGATCTTTCCACGATTAAACATTCCACCATGGCTGAGTTCGCCGAGTGGGCATCTAACCTGCCTCCCTGCGAAAATCCTGCCGGTCCGATATTCGATGGTTGTCTTGATCTGGCTCAGTGCGGATTTGCGTTCGAGTCGTAAGCGAGGGCTGCCATGAACCTTTTCGAGTGCACCCTTGACGGGCAGAGCGGCTTTGCTCGCGCTCTGACGTACAACACGGCTCATGGGACTTTCCAAACGCCCATGTTTATGCCGGTAGGCACCAGTGCAAGCGTCAAAGGTATCGACTCCGAAGAGCTTGCCGCTCTCGGTACTCAGGTGGTGCTCGCCAACACCTACCACCTGTCTCAGCGACCAGGAGTGGAAGTCGTACAAGCTGCCGGCGGCGTTCAGAGCTTCATGGCCTACGACGGTCCGATGCTCACCGATTCAGGGGGATTTCAGATTTTTTCCCTTGCCGATACGTGCGTGCTCGATGACGACGGGGTGGGTTTTCGCTCCGTCTACGATGGCTCAAAACTCCGGTGGACTCCGGAGGATAATATGGCCATCCAGGAAGCCCTCGGGGCGGATATCGTCATGCAGCTGGACCAGTGCCCACCTTATCCCGCCACTCGATCGTTTGTGGAGCGGGCGGTGGATCTTTCGAGTCTATGGGCTGAACGCTGCCTTCGGGCTCACAAGCGTAAGGATCAAACGCTCTTTGGCATCGTGCAGGGAGGCATGCATCTCGACCTGCGCCTGGAATCGGTTCGCCGGTTAAAGGACATCGAGGAGCGTTCTTTAGTTGAAGGGGGTCGCCGTTTCGGCGGGTTCGGCATCGGTGGTTACTCGGTGGGCGAAGATCATGCGGTCATGTTCGAGACGCTTGGAACTGTGGCTCGCGCCTTGCCAGAAGATCGGCCGCGCTATCTCATGGGGGTGGGAAATCCTACCACCTTGGTCAAAGCGGTGCGTGAGGGCGTGGACATGTTTGATTGCGTGCTGCCCACCCGCACCGGTCGCATGGGGACCGCCTTTTCCCATAAAGGTCGTATGAACCTGCGAAACGCCCGTTTCGCTCGCGACTTCTCGCCTTTGGATCCGGAATGCTCCTGTCCCACCTGCACCAAATACACGAGAGCCTATCTGCGGCATCTCGTGAATCAAAACGAGATGCTCGGGGGAATTCTGCTTTCCATCCACAATTTGTTCTTCCTGATCGATCTGATGGCGCAAGCTCGCAAGGCGGTTTTGGCCGGCGCTTATGAGGATTTCTACCAGAGCTGGATGACCTCAGATGCCGCAAAGGACTACTAGAACCCGTTGGTCGCTTGTGGCACAATAAAGGATTAGTTTTTAAGGGCTTGGCTTAAGCCCTTTTTCTTGGACTGCACAACAAAAAAGTATTAAGCAAAGGTATTTATCTATGGCATTGAACCGCACTGCTTCCACGCGTCGTAGGGCTAAGGGAAATCCCAACAGGCGTAACGTATGGCTTTTAATAGCGACGACGGTCCTGATCATCGCATCGCTGTTCTTCTCCATTCCTCCCAATGAGAAAATCCACCAGGGGTTGGATATTCAAGGTGGTCTCTCGGTGGTTTTGACCGCTAAATCAGCTGATGGAGCTCCCATCACCGATGAGGATATGGAAGCCAGTCGCGCTATCATCGAAAACCGCGTGAACGCCCTTGGCGCCTCGGAGGCTACGGTTCAGCTCCAGGGCAATGATCAGATCCTCGTTCAGATCCCCGGTCTTTCCGATGCCGAAGAGGCGCTGAATACCATCGGTCGTACCGGTTCTTTGGAATTCGCCCGCCTCGATTCCTTTACCGATCCCGACATAGCCTCAACCATTGAGATCGGTCAATACTCCCGGCAGGATTATTACACCGATGATTTCGGCAACCAGTTCCCGGCGGGCACCACATCGCACTTGCCTGTGAAGCCTGGCACCTATACGCCGCTTATCACCGGTGATGACATCAGGACGGTGACCATTGGTCGCGCCAGCGAGACGGCGACGGACTATGCGGTCAACCTGAGCCTTAATGCCGAGGGCACCGAGGCCTTTGCGCAGGCCACCTCTGAGCTCGCTCCCACCAATGGTCGTATCGTCATCATCTTGGATGGGGAAGTGCAATCGGCTCCCGCCGTGGCTTCCGAGATTCTCACCGGCGAAGTCTCCATCACTGGTAACTACACTCTTGAGGAGGCTCAAGCTCTCCAGACCGTACTTCAAAGCGGTTCGCTGCCCATCAACTTCGAATACGCCCAAAGCCAGGTCGTAGGTCCGACCTTGGGTCAGGACGCGTTGCGCTCCGGCGTGATCGTCGCGGCCGTGGGCCTTATCATCGTGATGCTTTATCTGCTCTTCTTCTACAAGGGCCTTGGTAGCATCACGGCGGCGGCTATGGTGGTATTCGCAATTCTCTACCTGGGTATTTTGGGTCTGCTCTCCACCTTCAATCTCTTCAGCCTTTCGCTGGCAGGCATTGCCGGTATCGTGCTTACGATCGGTATGGCCGCCGACTCTTCCATTCTTACCATCGAACGCTTCCGTGAGGAGATACGTATGGGCCGCTCCATACGGGCGGCCTCTCAAAGCGGCGTGCATCATGCGATCATGAC
>CANRPV010000122.1 GCA_947632575.1 uncultured Eggerthellaceae bacterium
CCTGGGTTCTACCATGGCGAACAAGTTGGTTGAGGCTATTGACGCCTCTCGGCAACGGGGCTTTGCGCGCGTTCTCTTCGGATTGGGTATCCGGCATGTGGGCAAGACCACGGCTGAGCAGATCGCCGCTGTCTACCCCTCTATCGATTCCCTTATGGCCGCAGATGAAGAGTCCATAGCTGCCCTCGAGGGCATTGGACCTAAGATCGCACGAAGCATTTTTGTGTTCCTGCGCACGCCAGATAACATCGCCATCATCGAGCGTCTGAGAAAAGCGGGAGTCGTCATGAGCGACGAGGGCGCCACTCGGTCGGATCTGCCTCAGACCTTGAGCGGTAAGACATTTGTTTTAACGGGGACTTTAGTCCAAAGCGGATTGAGCCGTGATGAGGCTTCGGATATGCTTCGGGCTCGTGGAGCGAAGGTATCCGGTAGCGTATCGCGAAAGACCAGCTATGTTGTAGCAGGAGAAGCGCCGGGATCGAAGTATGATAAGGCTCTGGAGCTGGGCGTGCCGGTGCTTGATGAGGCCGAGCTGCTCGATATGCTTGACTTTCAGAAACCTTCTTAGGGAGGTAGTTTTGCGAAGCTATACAACCAACAGCCGAAAGATCTTTCAGGTCCAAGATCGAGAATTCTGCCGCAATGAGCAGGCGGAGATGGGGCTTGTGGTTTGCAACACCCGCAAGCTCTTCCAAACAGTCATAGGCTTTGGCGGCGCGTTCACGGAGGCGGCTGCCTATACGTTTTCCGAGATGCCTGATGAGGTTCAGGATGAATTCCTGCGCCTTTGCTTTTCCCACGATCCGCAACATCCTGAGGCAGGGGGCAACGCCTACAATCTCTGCCGCACCCACATGCAAAGCTGCGACTTTAGCCTAGGCAACTACGCTTATGTGCAGGAAGGCGATCAGGACCTCTCTCATTTTTCCATCGAAAGGGATAAACAGCTGCTGATCCCGTTTATTAAGTGCGGTCTGGCGGCCAACCCTGATCTTGAGCTTATCGCGGCGCCATGGAGCCCACCTGCCTACATGAAGAGCAATAACGATATGAACCGAGGAGGCAATCTTCTCCCCGAATATTACGGGCTTTGGGCTGAGATCATCGCCTGTTATCTCAAGGCCTATGCCGAGGAGGGCATTACGATCGGCAGGATGTCTCCTCAAAACGAACCTAATGGGGCCTTGGTTTGGGATTCTTGCGTCTACAGCGCCGAACAGGAGGCGCTCTTTACCGCTTGGCACCTTAAGCCAGCTTTAGAGAAGGCTGGTCTCGGCTCGGTCAAACTCTTCATGTGGGATCACAACAAAGACCTTCTCTGGGAGCAGGTTGTCCATACCCTCAATGCACTCAAAGCGGTGGGGGCGGAAAATCCGTTTTCTGGAGTGGCGTTTCATTGGTATGCGGGTGATCATTTCGAACAGGTGGAAGCGGTCTCGCAACTTCATCCTGACCTGGAGTTGCTCTCGACCGAAAGCTGTGTTGAGTATCTGCTCTATCGCTTCTTCTCCGAGGGTCTCACCCATGCCACGCGCCAGCAAAGGCGGGCGGAGCGCTATGGACACGACCTCATCGGCAATCTGGCCAGTGGAGCACAGGGCTTCATCGACTGGAACATGCTTCTCGATGAGCGAGGAGGCCCAAACCATAAGGGGAATTTCTGTGAGGCGCCCCTTATGTATAACCGTTTCAAGAAAGAACTGATCGTCAATCGCTCCTACTACTATCTCGGTCACGTCTTTCGTTTTGTGAAGCCGGGGGCGAGGAGATTTCTGACCTCCTATTACGTTGGTCAGTGCGACTGCGTGGGCTTTTTGAATCCCGATGGTCAACGGGTGCTCATTGTCATGAATGCCACCAACAAGGATGCCAGCTTCGACGTGGTGGAGCGACCCTTCGCCCATCATGTGGAATTAGAGCCACACTCCATCATGACACTTACATGGAACGCCTCCGAGGTTGAAGCCTAAGTGCTACAATGCATAGGCCATAAGCTTATAAGGAAGGATCAAAGGTATGTCAGGTCATTCAAAATGGGCCACCACCAAACATCGTAAAGCTGCCCAGGATGCCAAGCGCTCCGCGCTTTTCTCCAAGTTATCCCGCAATATCACTGTCGCCGCTAAAGAAGGCGGAGACCCAAATCCTGATAACAACGCTTCACTGGCCGCGGCTATTGAAAAAGCCAAGGGCTATTCGCTGCCAAAAGATAAGATCAAGACCGCTATCGACAAGGCTTTCGGCTCCGGCAAAGACGCTGCCAATTACGAAACCGTCGTCTATGAGGGCTATGGTCCTGCAGGTATCGCCGTGTACTGCGAGGCTTTGACCGACAATCGCAACCGCACCGCAGCAGACGTGCGCAGCGCGTTTTCTCATGCTGGCGGTAACCTGGGTACATCGGGTTCCGTGGCGTTTCAGTTTGAGCGCAAAGGCCAGATCATGGTGCCTAAGGAGATCGAGACCGGCGATAAGAAAAACCCCGTCGGCCCGAATGGCGCTGCTGCCGACGAGGAAGAGTTCATGCTCGCTGTGGCTGAGGCCGGCGGTGACGATTACGACGATGCTGATGACGAATGGATCGTCTACACGGCGGTCGGTGATCTTATGGCCGTGAAAAAAGCCTTGGAGGAGCAGGGCATTGAGACCAAGGGTGCTGAAATGACCATGGAGGCCACCACTCCCACCGAGGTGAGCGTGGCTGATGCCAAGAAGGTCATGCGTCTGATCGACAAGCTCGAGGAATTGGAAGATCTCCAAAACGTCTATCACACGATGGACATCACCGACGAGATCGCTGCCGCTCTTGACGAATAAACGCGCCGCATAGCAGCGCTCAATAGATGCACCAATAAACGCACGGAAGGCGTGCCGAATCGCAGTACTGAATCGCCGTATTCCGAATAGGCGTACTGAATAGATGCATTAAAGAGGCTTGCCCAAGGCAAACATCTGTTCTATCATTTACCACAGGTAAAGAGAGAAAGGTTGCGGGGCAGGCGTGCATCGTGTCATCTTAGGCATTGATCCGGGTTTGGCTCATACGGGGTGGGGCATTATAGCTCAAGACGGGCCTCGGTTGAGCTGCCTTGCCTATGGTTGCGTGACGACTGTGCGCAGCGAAACCCTTGCGAACCGGCTTCTCAAAATTCGCGATCAAATTTATGCCGTTATAAAGCGCTACCAACCAAGTTGCGTGGGCATTGAGACGGTGTGGTTCGGCCAAAACATCACCGCAGCATTCGCCACCGGTCAGGCGCGCGGGGCAGCTCTGGTTGCCTGTGCCGAACACGGGCTTGAGGTAGCCGAATTTGCTCCCAATGAGATCAAGCTTGCCGTCGTGGGCGTCGGTACTGCCGAAAAGGAGCAGGTGCAGTATATGACCGGTCAGCTTTTGGGACTGAAAACGGTTCCCGAACCCGATCATGCGGCCGATGCTCTGGCAGCTGCTCTTTGTTTTGTTACCCATGGGGTCTCGACCGAAAAGCATTACGAATCGCTCATAAAAGCATCCGATCAGCGGAAAGAGGTGTCACGATGATTTCCTTCTTACGGGGCGCCTTGGTAAGTAGAAGGCCTGGCGGCATCGTTATTGATGTGGGCGGAGTCGGTTATGAAGTGCAGATGGCTCAAGGGGATCTCGCCAAACTTGGTGAGACGGGTCAAGAGGCCAGCGTGCTTACCTACCTTCAGCTGAGTGAATCCGGCGTCGCCCTCTATGGCTTTCTTTCCGAGGAGGAGCGCGCGCTCTTTTTGAATCTTATCGGGGTCAGCGGTGTGGGACCGAAGGTTGCTCTCGCGGCGCTTTCAACCTTCTCTCCGAAGGCTTTGGCCAATGCCATCGCCGCCCAAGATGTAAGCCTGGTGCAAAAGATTCCCGGCGTGGGCAAAAAAACCGCCTCTCGCATCATTTTGGAGCTGAAGGGTAATCTGGATGAGAGTCTTGAGAGTCTCTTTGCCTCCACTGAGGAAACAAACGTGATTGACGATCGTCTCTCAGGGGCCACCGAGGCCCTGCTCGCCATGGGATTCAGCTCGGCTGAGGCGGAGCTTGCCTTGCGGGGGGCTCCAGAAGGAGCCACCGAAGCTGGCCTGCTACAATATGCTCTCAAGAAATTGGGAGGCGTGGGAATCTAGGCTATGGAACAACGTGACATCGCCATTGAGGGCATCGTCTACGATGCCAGCGTGACGGAGGCGGCAGCAGGTACGCGCGAGA
>CANRPV010000123.1 GCA_947632575.1 uncultured Eggerthellaceae bacterium
TCCTTCTTGACGAAAACAGTAAGACTTGCTGTTCTACACGTCTGTATCCAAATTCGTTAGTTATCGGGGCATATTTTTAATATTTAATCTATTTTACCCCTACAACTAGCGAATTTCGTCACTCCCACTCAATGTCATCAATTGTACGCTCTGTTCACCTAATTGACCCGATTTTACTTAGTTACAAACGAATTTCTGTTTTCCCAGGTCACTAGAAACACATCCTTTAAAAACTGGTACTTATTTTGAACTCAATATAATGAATAGCAGTAGATCGATCATTAAACCGAAACTAATCATCATTTACCAACATTCCGGATTATTTCTCTCAGAGCGTCTACAAAGTAAAATGGACACATCGCCCTATCGTTGCTGATCTTGAAAGTTTATACCCAATTTGGGTACAATATGGGTATTAGAAGAAGGAGATCGACATGGCCACAGCAACAATATCCAGGCACGCGGAAATCAAAACTCGCACAACAGATGAAATAAAAGATAAAGCAACCAAGGTCTATGCCCGTTGGGGCTTAAGCCTCAATGATGCGATTAATACCTTCCTCATTAAATCAATTGAAGTGGAAGGGTTGCCCTTCGACCTTCGCCCTGACATGCCGCCTTATGACTCTATAGCCGCCAAAGCATATAAAGCGCCGCTGAACGCCGAAGGTGTCGCCGTACTGCCTCCGAATTGGGACGATGGCGATGAGTGAGCAGCTGCCACAACCTTGGGAAATATGGCATGCTCGTTTCGATTACTCCGAAGGCCGCGGATATAAGTTCCGACCGGTTATCGTATTGGCGACACATGCGGACAATATGCTCGTTGCCATGGTAACGAGCGCCCAAAACAAGCTATCGCTCGAACATGACTATCCCCTCCTAAAATGGCAAGTCGCCGGACTCGACAAGCCTTCTATTGCGCGACTTGATCGCATCGCTGAAATTCCAGTCGGCTATTTGGGGACCGCAAAACTCATTGGACATCTTTCCAGCGACGACATTGCCGCGATAAAGGCAATCTTGAAAGAATCGTTAGAAGATTCCGAGTCAGAAGAAAACACGTCGTGATCTCGTTATCGATAACTACTACGCTTTTGGCAATATATCAGATCGGATGCCGCTTCCTTGACCATGTATGACGAGCGTGAGCAGGTAATACCTGTCCCTCATGTCATCGCTTTCGGATTCATTCAAGAATATGCTCGCTTCGCGCAACCATCCTCCTAGATAGCAAGAAGCCGGGAAAACGTCTCCGGCACTTGGAAGAAATTCCTATTCGTAATCTCCGCGACAAATTTTTCAGTCTTTATAAATACGCCTTTACGAAACGGGACACCGGGGGTCATCCCATTCTCCACCAAGCTTGACAGGTTCCATCAGATGGAATATTCTATGCAAAGTAAAGTAATACGAACATATGTTCTATTCCCACTCAATGCCATCAATCGTGTGTTCACTGCACTCAGTTGACTCTATTTTACTCAGTTACAAACGAATCCCTGTTTGCCCAGGTCACCCAAATTCGCATCCTTTAAAAATGGTACCCATTTTGTACTCAATATTGCAGATAGCTTCTCGAGTTGTTCTCATTTCGCTAATCGACTACTTATTGAAGCAAACAATGGCTACAGTTGCGTCAACGTAAACAAAGGTTAGACAAGCCATGACGGCACCTTGGTTATTGTTGAGAAGTTCAACTTTCCCTCTTCGGGCTTGTTTCTTGGTTTTGTATAAACTGACTCACAATGAGGTTTAACTACTTGATCGATCCAGCTTTGATACCAAAACCATCTATTTGCAATTTCACATCCATATCCATATTTTGGATTCTTACCATCTTTCTTTTGCCACAATTCAATGTGTTCCTGCATGCCAAAATCCGGAAAGCCCAATTCATGCATTTGCTTGATTATTTCAGTCGGGGTGTATTTTCTTTTTTCGACTTCTTTCAAATACGATGCAGTTACGCCCTCGGGGGCCTCCGTACCAATCTCAAGCACTTTTACGAATTCGAGATCTTCGCCCCTTTCCTTATTTACAACTTGGAGCTTCACTCGTGCTTGATATTCAGAGTCCTTCCATATCTCGGGCGCAAGCTTTGATTCAAAATCCAAAATGAACGTCTTTAAGGAAACGGGAATAGCTTTGCCTGTAAGAAGTTCCTTAGTTTGATGTAAGCTCAACTCTGAGAACTGCAACGCGAATGGCAACTCTTCTCCCATGGAAACAGCACCATCTGTAACTTGCTCGATCACACGCTTGAAAGTCAAGATATTGGCTTGAATTTTTGGTGCGATCAAGGAATCAAGCTCAACTCCAACGTAATGCTGAATCCTGTTTCTTATCCCAATAAGAAACACTAAGTTTTCTTGGCAAGCTTCGCTCAATATATCGTGAGACAACTTAACCAATTCTTTTAGCTCAATAGTTTTTACGTCACCCTCTGCGGTGCGCGCAAACTTTCTGCGTGCGCCGCATGAATCCAGCTTTCGAATTTCAAGACCATTTTCCAGACAATGGACTTGTAATAAATAGGTCCAAGCTGTGCAGACAAGGGTGATCGTCGTTTCTGACTTAAAGCGAATTAAGGGATTGTTAAATACCGCAACGGCAGCAAGCATGCACTCTTTAGCTCTTAGGCAATAAAGATAATGTTTTGAACCTCTTCTCATATTACTTCCCCTTTATACGGGATTTTAGCCCCATCAATCTAAAACGGCCTAGAACAGCTTATCCCCGGAAACAAAGTCCAACGCATTTACATGCTTAATGCCGTTACGATGCTGGATCAGATCATTGCGGGTTACGATGTATTTTGGATAATTGTCTCTGATTTGTTCAAGCGGACGGTACTCGCGGTCCTCGGTCTCTTTACTGTTCATGATGGTCAGCGCCACCTGCACGTATACATACTCCAAATCCGGGGAGCGCATGACAAAGTCGCACTCGAGCTTGCCGATGCGTCCCACGCTCACCGCAAAGCCTTTGCTCTTCGCGTAGCAATAGACGATGTTTTCCAATACGGGTCCGTAGTTGATCCTGTTATCCGTGTTCAGTGCAAAATAGAAGCTCAGGTCTGAAAGATAATATTTCTTCTCCCCATGCAGCGATTTGCGCGATTTCATATCGAAGCGTGTGCAGCTACTGATTATCTTCGCGTCTTCGAGAATCTGCAGATATCGGTTAAGGGTCTCTCTTTTGATCCGTACATGTTGCCTATTTTCGAGATCATTGAGAATGTTCGTGAGCGATATCGTTGCTCCGAAATTGTTTATCACGTAGTCGCGAACAAGGTTGAAAACAGAGACGTTCTTAACCTTTACCCGCCTGCGTATATCTTTCTCGAAAATTTCATCAATGACGGAACGGACATACGTCCGCTTATTTGCCATATCGGAATAATCGAGCGTCTTCGGAAAACCGCCTTCAAGGATATAGGAGTCGAACTCCTTAGATAGATCGGGATCGAGCGTTATACCGAGAAAGCGTTTCATGTCACAGTATTCTTTGAAGCTGAGCGTCTGTATCTCAAATTCCACATAACGTCCTGTGAGTTTTGTGGCAAGCTCTCCCGAGAGGAGATACGAATTAGACCCCGTTATGAAGATGGAGAGACCTCCCTCATTCCGGAACTCATTCACCACTTCTTCGAATCCCCCTACATTCTGAATCTCGTCAATGAAGAGATACTTCATTCCCGACATCTCAAGCGCTGGCTCGATGAGCGCCTCAAGCTGCTCAGGGGTCTTAACGGATCGGAATCCGTATCTATCGAGATCGAAATAGAGAATGTGATCTTCAGCAACGCCGGAGTTTTCAATCTCCTGGGCGATGGTTTGCATGAGACACGACTTCCCGCAGCGACGAACGCCGGTGATTACTTTGATGATTCCGTCGTCGTGGTAGAAACCACGGATTTTCGCTAGGTAATCTTCCCGCTTAAAAAGACGCATATTGACTCCAATCTACCGACGGAGCCATTCTACCAGATTAGCATGTTATCGGGGTATATTTTTAATATTTAATCATTTTTACCCCTATAACTAGCGAATTCCGTCACTCCCACTCGATCGTGGCGGGA
>CANRPV010000124.1 GCA_947632575.1 uncultured Eggerthellaceae bacterium
ATGCGCTATTTCATGCGGCACAAAGATCAGCGGGTTAAGCCCGTTTTGCTGTCTATGGCCCTTACCGACGATGCGGGCATGTGGGAGTTTTCGGCCGTTGCCGCAACGGTATTAGGCAGTTATATCGACGATGAAACCATTCCAGTTCTCATACGATGCCTGTCGAGTCCTGTTTGGTATGTTCGTTTCAATGCCTCGAAAAGCCTCTATGATGCGGGACTGAAGCTTAATGGACGCTATTTGAAGCCGGTCATGGATGGCTCTGACCGCTATGCGAAAGAGATGCTTCGCTATCGATGGGAGATCGAGGCTGAGGCGAAAGCGGGCAAAGTCGATAGAGCGGCAGATGATCTGACGGAAGTGGCGGAGGATCCCTCCATTGGCGAAGATCATTTCCTCGCTTTGCCAGAAATCATCAGTCGCATGCTTGCTCAGAACGTGTTTCGTGGATACACGGTGAAAGGTCGTGAGCAATAATGACAACGACCCTCACCGGCGCGGCTATATTTCAGTCTTTCCTTTTCTTTGTCAGCGTATTTTTCATCCTTTACCTGATCGGTTACTCGACGTTTCTTTTTCTTTCAGTGACCGTCGGTTCGTCGTATCTCTATCGGCGTAAACGTGAGATGCACTACAAGAATCAGATCCTGATCGATACCTATATCCCCATTAGCATCATTGTTCCAGCTTATAACGAAGAGGTCACGGTAGTGAGCACCGTGGAGTCGTTATTGAAACTGGATTATTCGCTTTACGAAGTCATTGTGGTGGATGACGGATCAACCGACGATACCTCGAAAAAACTGATTGAGGCGTTTGATCTTCATGAGATCCATCAGCCTATACGACGTCAGCTTCCCTGCAATCGTGAAGAACATGTCTATGTATCTCGCCATTATAAAGCGCCAATCACACTTGTAGTGAAACCAAATGGTGGAAAGTCCGATGCGCTCAATATGGGTATCAACGCCTCACAATACCCATACTTCATTTCCATCGACGCAGACTCGGTTCTTCAATATGATTCGCTGACACAAATCGCGGCTTTGCTGGTAGAAGACGACAATGTTGCGGCTGTTGGTGGACTTGTACGTATCGCAAACGGCGTTAAACTCAAAGACGGACGTCTTACCCACTATTCGCTTCCTAAGCGAATCATCCCTGCCATGCAGGTGCTCGAATATGACCGGTCGTTTCTTTCGGCACGCATCCTGTTCGACTACTTCAACGGCAACCTCATCATCTCGGGAGCCTTTGGTCTGTTCCGTAAGGACCTCGTGATAGCGGCGGGCGGCTATGACCGCGATACGGTGGGTGAGGACATGGAGCTTGTGGTGAAACTTCATGTGTTTTGCCGCACGAACGATAAACCTTATTCCATTCGCTATGCTCCTGACGCGGTTTGTTGGAGTCAGGCGCCGAATACGCTGCGCGATCTTATCAAGCAGCGAAGGCGGTGGCATCGCGGCCTGTTTGAGGCTATGACCAAGCACTGGAGAGTTTTCGCGAACCTGCACTACGGTTTGGTGAGCTTCATCTCCTATACCTATTTTCTGATCTATGAGCTTTTCTCACCGTTTATTGAGCTCTTCGGTATTGTGGTGACAGTTCTTGCCGTCATTTTTAATTTCATCAATGTACCGTTCATGATCATGTTCTTCGGTATCTACGCGGTTTACGGAGCGCTTATGTCACTCACTGCCTTCTTCTCACGAATTCAGACGAGGGATCTAAGTCTTTCCTTAAGCGACGTCTTTCGGGCACTTTTGCTCTCGATATTCGAAGTTACGGTACTGCGCTTCATCATGGCAACAACGCGTATGGTTGCCTTGATCGGATACAAGAAGAAGGAGCGGCGTTGGGACAAGATCACTCGTACGAAAATCAACGCGGAATAACAACAAGGGCAAAGAGGAAAGGCTGAGTACCAACAGGAACTTTTAAAGAGGCTTTGACGAGGAAATTAGTGGAACCGAGAGTGAGAGAAACAATCATTTTGAAGCCACGGCGCCTAATGGGCATGGTTCTGCTGTGTCTCATGCTGTTCTGCACGGTACTTTTTGGATGTTCGTACCAAAATCCATCTTCTTTACCTGTGGGAACCTTGTTCGACGACGAACAGGAATTCGTTTACATGGATTCCCCGAAAGGGTTTGACCTTATCGGTGATGCGGACTGGACAACGCTTGATTTCGATGCGAACAATTGGTTTAAAGGCATCGGCCCATTTGGAGCTAAAGACGGTGAGAAAGTTGAGATAGCGGAGGGATACACGCCAAATGTCGTACTAAACCAATACGACTCCGACGGTGATAATCTCCCTGTCTTTTATTTCCGCACCGAGTTTGGCGCCACTCAAGATGATCAAGACGATACCTACGCTTTCGGCATCGCCTATGATGACGCCGTCGTTATCTACCTCAATGGTAAGAACATCTATGAGGGCAATGTTCCTGATGGCGGCTTCAATAATAAGGGTTTTGGGGCGAGTAAGATCTGGGAGGCTCCTCACAAAGATACGGTGATTATCAAGGGGCAAGATCTTCGTGTTGGGCAAAACGTCCTAGCGATTGAGCTTCATCAGGCCACCAAAGATAGTTCAGATATCTATCTTGAAGTTGGCGCTCTTAATTCGGTGAAAGACACCGTGGCATCGCGGCGTGATGAGTCCGTATTCTTAGGTGCAGGCGCTAACGAAGAAGAGGTGCTCATCACCTGGCATGGTGCAGGAGATTTAGGGAAAGTAGAGGTCGTGGCTGGAAGCGATGATGCTACTTTTTCTCAATCACCGATGATTTACGACGCGTACACGGCATATGAGAATGATGATGGAAGCAGCACGTTCAGGGCTACGTTAGATGGGCTTATGCCCGGAGCTACCTATCAATATCGTGTTATCGATGATACAAGTGAACACCCTTCGGCGATTCAGTCTTTCACGGTGCCCGAAAGCGGGTCATTCTCCTTCATAGTCAATGGCGACCCTCAACTTGCCGATAGCACCAATCCTGAGCCGATGGAAAACTATACGAAACTCTTCAATGCGGCGGCAGAAGGCATCACGCCATCATTCGTGCTCTCTCTTGGCGATCAATCCGACGATGCGGATGATCCTGCCTTATTTAGTCAGTTCGTTAATGCGGACGTGTTTAATCAGATCCCTTTGGTGGCTGTCGTGGGCAATCATGAATATAAAGATGACACCTTTAGCCACTATTTCTATCTTCCGAACATGAGCGACAATGGTACGGAAAAGACAGGGGACATGGGAGGCGATTACTGGTTTGCTCGCAATGGCGCTTTATTCCTCGTTTTAAACACCAATAATAGCGATATTGACTCTCACGCCACATTCATGCAGGACGCCAAATCATCATTCATCGCCGAATATGGCGAACCAACGTGGATTATCGTTGCATTCCATCATTCCCTCTATTCGACAAGTGGGCACGTGGACTCGGATGATACGATAGCCTTGCGAGAGGGGCTCGTTCCCGTCTTGCAAAACATAGGTGCTGACGTTGTGTTTTCAGGTCATGACCATTCCTATACGAGAACGTTTCCGCTCTATGATGGTCAAATAAGCGGTTCCGGTGAGGGCACCATCAACGGTTCCCAGAGCGTTGTCTATTTCACTATTGGATCGTCCACCGGTACTAAGTTTTACGACACGCAGGAAGGCGCTTTTTATTACGCCGCCGTTGTTCTCCAAGATGAAAAGCCATGTATGACACGGGTTGACGTGTCAGATTCGGCTCTTACGACGTCTACATATCTTTTGGAAAGCGATGGCGCCGTTAAGTTGGCTGACCGTCTCACAATTATGAGACGTTGATAAAAAGATATTTTGTAGGAACTAACAAGTAAAAACCACAAGGAGCAATTGGTGAACCAAGTATCAACCCCAGAAATCGAAAGAACCAAAGAGACCATCCTCATCGTGGATGACTCCGCGATGAACCGCGCGTTGCTCGCGGACATCATCGGAAGCGACCATGACATCATCGAAGCGGAAAACGGAGCCGAGGCCATATCCATCCTT
>CANRPV010000125.1 GCA_947632575.1 uncultured Eggerthellaceae bacterium
CAAAAAGTGCTGGCAGAGGTAAAGCTTCATGAGCAGGTGGGCGTACTTCTGGACACCACGACGCTTTGGGGCGCGGGCTACGATGTAAAGGACCATCTGGATGATGTCATCGGGCAAGTTGATAGCGTAATCGGACTTGATAAGGTCAAGGCCGTCCATCTAGCCGATCCCAAATATGACCTGGCTACCCACCACACCAACCATATGACTTTAGGTGAAGGCAAGTTGGGATTAGAGGGTCTTGCCCAGGTGTTTCATCATGAAGCCTTAGCTGACAAGCTCTTCATCCTTGAAACTCCTCATGACGATATGAAGGCCTACGCCAAGGCTATCGAGTTTCTCACCCGCTAAGACGCCTGTTAAGTCGCGCATTAAAACGTCCACTAAATCACGCGTTTATACGCATGCCTCGGCGTTCATCTAAACATCCAGCTAGAGGTCTGTTAAGTCACGCATTCTAAGGACGTAAATTCCTCAAAGGTGCAGCGAAGCCCAAACACAACGATAGAAAAGGAGCCCGGTCGATGACCGGGCTCCTTTCGTTGGTTCGCAATTTTGCGTTCGCTAAGAACCTGAAGAACTGAGACCCTCTTAACGCCTAATCCTCAGGTCTAATTCTCGAACTAAATCCTCAAGCCTTTCCTAAAGCCTATGCCTCATGACGCTTCTCGTAGAACGCCTTGATCTCGGGAGCCATGCCCTTAAGCGCCTCCTCGTCGGAGTAGAGCATATGGCCATTTGAATGTACATGGAATTCAATGCGAGATGCCAAGGCCTCAGGAAGGAAGAGCTTGGAGAAGTCATGACGAACGTTCCAGTACGGCGTTGCCGCGTCATGGATCCCACCAAAGACCGCGATACGAGCCTTGGGGTTGCGGCGCAGTGCCGTCGCGAAATCATAGGCGACGTTCGGAGTTTGCGGAGAACCCATAGTACCAGGAGCCTGATGAGTCCAGTTCCAACCTTCGTTGACCTTGAAGGAGAGGTTCACGTAGTTCGGTGAACCCTTAAAGCCGGTCTCTTGCACGAGCTTCATCCACGCGGTCTGATACGGAGAATTGATGGCATCCATCGAAGGATCCTCGCCAGCGAAGAACTCATTGTCGCCCTGAACATCCATGTAAGCCGGTTCGGTGAAGCGGGTGTCATAGCGGCCAGTTACCAGGCCCTCATCAGCCATGATGGCCTTACGGAAGGTGTCGAGCTCGATGCGAAGGTGATTTCTCAAAATCAGGTCGAGCGGCAGAGCCGTCAGCTCAGCCATCTCCTCAGCTACCGCTCGCTCCTCCTCAGGAGTGATTGTGTCGCTGTTTACGAGAGCGCCACCCAGACGATGATTGACGAATTCGCAGGCCTTATCGAACCACTCATATTGGTCAACGCCCTTGCCAGCCTTGCCAAAGTAGTTCGCCGTCGCTGCATAGACCGGCACCATGCCCATGTAATAGAACTCGTTGCCAGCTAGCGTGGGAGCGTAGTCGAGAATGGTTGACTGCTCGATAACGCCTGTGACACCGATGCCACGCTCACCGAGGATACGCATGACAACCGCGTTACGCATGGTTCCATAGGATTCACCATAGAGATACAGCGGTGAATTCCAACGATCATGGGTACTAAGCCATTGGGCTATGCCACGAGCGAAGGCATCGCCGTCGCCATCAACACCCCAGACCTTCTTCGGATCGTAATCGTCATCCACATAGGAATAGCCGGTTCCGAAGGCGTCGATAAAGACCAGATCGGATGAGGGAAGCAGCGTGTAGGGATTGTCCTCAGGCTGAGTGGGGCACGGAAGAGCATTCATTCCATCAGGCGCGATACGGCGAGGACCCATACCGCCGATGTTGACCATCATAGAAGCGCCACCAGGACCGCCGTTCCAAAGGAAGGTAACCGGACGATCGGTCTTATCCTCAAGGTCGCTTACGTATGAAAGGGCAAACATCTGCCCGATGAGCTTGCCGTCGTCCTGATGAACTGCCATATATTCAGCCGTGGCAACATAATCAATCGTCTCTTTGCCGTCGGTCCAAGTCATAGCCCGGCTCGCCGGTTCAGGGATCTCACGGACTGGCTTCTGCTCTGCTGTTTTGGCTTCTGCCTGAACTGTATCTGCCATGATGACTCCTTTATCTCAAGGTTTTCAACGGGGTTTCCCTTGAGAAAGTCTCCTTTTGAAAATCTCTCAAGCCATAAAAAGAAACCCAACGTCAGCATAGGACCCTGAAGCGCTGCCGGCGGTCGCAGAAGCTTTTTGTCATGGATACAGAGACGAGCAGTTAACAAGCTGTAACCAGTCATTCCGGGCGTACGGACATACAGAGGTGCACAGAGATATACGGAGGCGTGCGGGCATACAGAGGTATATGGAGACGTACAGAGATGTGTAGAGGCATACAGAGACTAGCAGAGGTGCATAGAGAAATAGGCTCCTAACGAGGAGCCCATTCCCGAAAGTCTATATCCATTCCCGAAAGTCTATGCTGGGAACTCACATCCAGATGTCTAGAGCTAGGAGCCCAGAGACTCTTTCCATGCCGAATGATATTCGCCGAGGATCTCGGTGATTCTCTTTCCAACCTCGATGTAGTCATCCACATAGAGATTTGCTAGTGACACGCGCACGCTCCATCGAGACGCATCGAAGCCATCGCCATTGAGAACGACCACGCCGGTATCTTTCGCCAATCGAATGACCAGATCCAACGGATTGAAGTTCTTCTCCAACCAGGCGAAGAAGTCCTCACCATAGAGCCGCTTCGACCAAATCTCGAGATCGATGATCGAGTAATAGCCAGCTCGTAACGGATCCTCAGGAAGCGTAAAGCCCAAAGACTTCCAAAGCAGATCGAGACGCCCGTGAATGGTGGCTTGCATCTCTCCCTTGTAGACGTTTTCCCGGTCAAGAAGCGCATAAAGTGCGAAAAGCGACATCTGCACCTGCTGAGGCGTGGAAAGACCAGCCGTACCATTGAGAGCCACCAGACGAGAGTCGGCCACAAGTCGGTCGATGAATGGCAAATGTTTGCCCTCGTCTTTGAGCGAGCGGTACCTGAGCGCAAGAATCTTCTTCTTATCCTCGGGAAGCTTGGCGATGAGGTCATCGAGCACGTTTTTCTGTGCCATGGCGACGACGGCCAAACGCCAGCCGGTGGCACCAAAGTACTTGGAGAAGGAGTAAACGCACGCCGTGTTATAGGGCAGATCAGACAAAAGCGACTGGTAATGCGGCACAAAGGTGCCGTACACATCGTCGCTGATGATTATCAGATTCGGATTGTCGTTTTTCACGATATCGATGAGCTTTTGATGAGACCGCTTGTCCATAGCATAAGACGGCGGGTTGGAGGGATTTACCAGACAGAGCAACTTGATGTTGGGATCCTTGAGCTTCTCAAGCTCCTCATCGGGATATTGCCAGGTATGAAGACCATCTGAGTTTAGGGTGGACGCCTTGATATGGGTCACCTTAAACTCGAAGTCATTGAGTGCGGCGATGTCGATGTACGGGGTGAAAATCGGGGTCATCAACGCTATGGAATCTCCCGGGTTCACCAAGAAATTGGCTTTCAGGCTGTAGAAAAGATAGGCCATGGCGGCCGTACCACCCTCGGTGGCGAACAGGTTATATGGCGCTTCGGGCGCTGTACCATCGCACATCTCCTGCACGAGATAGCGGCGGATGATCTCTTGCGTAAACTCCAGAATGCGTGGAGGAACCGGATATTCGCAGCCGATGATACCCTCTGACCACTCCTGAACGAAGGAATCAGGGTCAAATCCCTGATTGACCATAAAATCGTAGCAGCGCTTCAGAAACTCCGCTTCACGCTCTTTGGGATATTTCTCCAAGAAGGCTAAGAATCGCTCGGCACACCCCTTCTTCGTGGGCATACCGGCGATGTCGTACTCGGGAAGAGCCATGGTGAGCTGAGACTCCTCGATGGCGAACTGGCCGAGCATAAAGAATGCCTTACGAGGAAGCGTCGCGATCCAGTCGGGATTGCCACGGCCGGCATTGAGGAAGGTA
>CANRPV010000126.1 GCA_947632575.1 uncultured Eggerthellaceae bacterium
GGTTGGTACACCGACCCCACGACGATCGGCCTTATCGTGACCGGTGCCATCGCCGCTGTCCTCGTAGTGCACGGCTTTGGCATGAAGGCGGCCAAGCGCACGCCGGGCGGCCCCGAGATCGAGAAGGTGCGCGTCTGGGACGCCAAACACCCCAATGAGGCCATCGGCGTTTACGACGAGGCGGACCTTGAAGCCGCCGAGGCGAAATACCATACGCGGAAGGAGGATTAATCATGCCACGTACCGTTATCGATCCTGTTTCCCGCGTTGAGGGTCATCTGCGCGTCGAAGTGGAAGTGAACGGCGGCGTCGTCACCGACGCCTGGGTATCTGGCGGTAATTTCAGAGGGATGGAGCTCATCGTCGAGCACCGTGCCCCGGAGGATGCGGTGCAGATCGTGCAGCGCATGTGCGGCCTTTGCCCGGTGTCCCACGCCCATGCCTCCGCCATCGCCGCCGAGCGCTCCTACGGCATCACTATTTCTAACTCGGCACGGGTGGTGCGCAACATCTTGGAGGGCGGCCAGTTTTTGCGCTCGAACCTGCTGTGGTTCTACTGCCTGGCCGGCCTTGACTACATCAATCCCTTAAATGCCGCCAACGCCAACGTGGCCGAGGCTTATGACATGGCACGTTCTCTTGGCACGGCCGTCAACACCGACCTCGCCACCTTGAAGGAAAAGCTCGCTGCCTTCGCAGCCAACGACCAGCTCTCCATCTTCTCGGGCAACTGGTTTGGAGCCGAGGGAGGCACCGCTTACAAGTTGCCGCCGGAGCTGGACCTGGTGCTTACCTCCCATTATTTCGAGGCGCTGCAGGTCCATGCCGATATCGATGAGATGATCTCGGTCATCGGCGGCAAGATGCCCCATCCGGTGACGCTGATCCCCGGTGGTTTTCTCTGGTATCCGACCCCGAACACGACCGCCGACCTGCAGGCACGGGCAAACCGCATCCGCGACTGGATGAAGGGATGCATGATCCCGGACTCCATGATTCTCGCCCAGTACTATCCCGAGGTGCGCAACTTCGGGCACGGCGTCGGCCGCTACGCGGCGTGGGGCGTGTTCGAAGGCCCCGATTGGCCCTATGGCGACGACTACACCCAGCAGATGATCCACCGCTACCTGCCGATGGGCATCGTGAGCAACGACTTCACGCTCTCGGATGTGGTGGAGCACCAGATCACCGAGTACATGGGCCACTCATGGTACGAGGGAAGCGAAACCTACGCGTCGCCTTACTTCGTGACCGTGCCTGCCTACACCGACTACAACGTCAACGATCGCTACACCTGGGTCAAATGTCCCGCCTACAACGGCCAGCCCCATGAGGTGGGTTCCATGGCGCGGCTCTTCTCCGCCTATCTGCGCGGCGTGCAGCCTCTGATCGACCCAATCAACGCGATGATCACCGCCTTTGGCGGCCGCCCCGGCGACCTCAGCGTGTTCCAATCCACGCTCGGCCGCGTGGCCATTCGTCAGATCGAGACCATCTACGTGGCCGACCTGGTGAGCCAGTGGTGCGGCGAGCTGCTCGGCATCATCAAAGACGGCGGGCTGGACGACTACTACACCAAACCATCCCACTACACCGGCGCGGGCACCGGTTTCTGGGAGGCGCCTCGCGGAGCACTTTATCACTCCGAGAAGGTCACCGACGGGCGCATCGACGGATACGAGATCGTGATCCCCACCACCTGGAACCTGGCGCCGCGCGACGCCACGGGCACCCATGGTCCCACCGAGCAGGCCCTCATCGGCGCGCCGGTCACGGATCTGGAGATGCCTATCAACGTGCTGCGCACGGCCCACAGCTTCGATCCCTGCACCGCTTGCTCCGTCCATGTGAGCGAGCCGGCGTCAGGCAAGCACTTCGAAGTGGTCACAAGCCCTTGGGGGGTGAGATAAATGGCCGAATTCGCTCATTACAAGCAGACTCATCCCAGGTTATTCTCGGTCACCCACTGGGTGAATCTGGTCTGCATGTTTTTGCTGATCTTCACCGGTATCTGCATCCACTTCCCCTTCTTCCCCTACTTCATGGGTATCGCGAGGGGTCTGCATGTGGCCTGCGGCTTCATCATCGTCGTGAACCTGCTGGTGCGCATCATCACGGCCTTCATGGTTCAAAGTGCGCCCACCAAAGGCACGCGCGAGGTGGTCACCGACTACAAGACCTGGTTGCCCCAAAAGGACAATCGTCACCAGTTCATCCAGTGGATCAAGTACTACCTCTTCCTGCGTAAGACCCAGCCTCTGAGTGCGAAACTCGGCGTGTTGCAGAAGATCACCTACCTGATCATCCCGCTGTTGATCCTCTTCCAGTTCTACACGGGTCTTTGCCTCTGGGAGCCTACGATGGATGCGCCGGTGTTCATGGGATTCACGCGTCTGGTCGGCGGCATCATGACGGTGCGCATCATCCACTACTTCATGATGTTCGCGTTCATCATCTTCATCATGATCCACGTGTACCTGGTCTTTATGGAGGGTCTTGGCTTGGTCAAGCTCATGCTCTTCGGAAAGGAATCCGGCGGCCTCATCTACAGCCCCGAGCGCCATGTGGTTATCGGTGAGGACGAGACGGACTATTCCAAGCCGGTCTACCAGACTCACATCATCGAGGAAGATTAAAAAAGTATCGCGAAGTTGTTCGCAGATGAAGTCTGCCTCTTGCATTGCAGAAGAGGACTTAAGAGCGAAAAGGATTAAAGAACGAAGAAAAATATGACCTCTACGCTGGTAGTTCTTGCGGGAAGTTTTATGTAGATTCGTTTGCGAACAAGTAAACACTCGCTTACGTAGCGGTTCCAGCTCCCTCTTCTGAAGGGCGTTCAGACGAAACAGCGGGATACTAGGTTTTGAACTTAGGTCTCGAGCCATTCTAAGGAAGCTCAAGGGAGAGGGAGCGCATCATCAGCGATCCAGTCACACCAGCGACTACGCAAGAGCACGCACTGGCTCAAAGCGCATCCGAGGCGCAAACTAACTCTGCGCCGCAAGGTATAACTGCGTCCCAGAGCACCACATCATCTCAAGGCTCCGCGATATCTCAGAGTTCCGCGTCACCCCAAAGCTCTCAGGCATCACCTGCTCCGGCTACACCTGCGCACAAGCCCGGGACATCCGCCTACGAAAACCCCAGTAAAAAGACCGTCATCTCGGTGTTCATCAGTTTGATGATCGCCATGTTCGTGAGCTCGCTCGCCGAGACCATGACCTCGACCGCTCTGCCCACGATCGTGGGTGACCTCGGCGGTGTGGAGATCATGCAGTGGGTGACCACGGCTTACATCATGGCGTCGACCATCACGATGCCGATCTACGGCAAGATGGGCGACCTGATTGGTCGTAAGTATCTGCTCATGAGCGCTTTGGGCATCTATATCATCGGATCGGGCGTCTGTGCCTTCGCTCCCAATATGGCCGGCCTCATCACCGGTCGTTTCATATCCGGTGTCGGCGGGGGAGGCTTGCTCATTCTCTCTCAAGCCATCATCGCCGACGTCGTCGCACCACGTCAACGGGGTAAATACATGGGCATCATCGGCTCCGTCTTCTCCATTTCAACGGTGGTTGGACCGTTGCTGGGCGGTTGGTTCGTGCAGACCGTCGGTTGGCGCTGGATGTTTGGCGCCAATATGCCCCTTGCGGGGATCGCCATCGTCGCGGCGGGTATTTTCCTCAAGCAGCGCAAGATCATCACGAAGGTAAAGATCGATGTCTGGGGCATCATGTTCATGACGCTGTCGGTGGTCTCGCTTGTGCTGTTGGTTTCTTGGGGCGGCTCGGTTTACCCGTGGTTCTCCATCGAGATCGCCATCGCCGCCGCGGTTTTCGTGCTGGCCGTTATCGGTCTTGTCCATGCTGAGAAGCGGGCGAGCGCGCCGGTCATCCCGCTCATGCTCTTTAAGAATCGCAACTTCGTGCTCGTGACCGCCACCGGTTTCATTCTGATGATCGGCCAGATGGGTGCGACCTCCTATCTGCCCACCTATCTACAGATCGTCCACGGGCTTG
>CANRPV010000127.1 GCA_947632575.1 uncultured Eggerthellaceae bacterium
GCGAGCACCTGGTATAACACCTACTCGGGCAAGAGATATGACAGGCAAACGAAGATCTGGGAACCTGAATGGTGACGGCTGCACGCAATCGCATGGCCGAGTAAAACCAGGATATCGAGGAAGGAAGAACAATGACCGAGAACATCTCTAACTCCTCCAATGACCCCAAGAAGCTAAATGACGAAGACCTCAAAAAAGTCTCCGGCGGATTGGAAGGTTTCTTCTGGAGATACTTCAACGAGCTACCTTATAAAGATGAGATTTACGATTATGTAATGCGCTATGCAAATACTGATCGCGAAGATGTTTGCTACAAAAGGCTTATCGATCAAATGAACAAGCACAACGACTGGGAAAAGGCCGACGAACTGGAAGCCAAATACAATGCCGTTTTTAACGGATGGTAGGACTAGACAGCGAGGTCGAACAAACAAAAAGGTCATCGGTTAATCCGATGACCTGGAGTTTTAATGGCGGGATGTACGAGACTTGAACTCGCGACCTCCGACGTGACAGGCCGGCGCTCTAACCAACTGAGCTAACACCCCATTTGCGCAGCTCGTCAATTATAAAGTTGCGTCTATTTTCAAACAAGACCTAATTTATTCAAAACTGCATTAACTCTGATAATCAACCATAAGATTTCTTCTTTCTTCTCCTTGCACGGTACAATTCGTTCTAACTGACTAACAATTTGCAGCGATTATGCGAATGCGGGTTAAGGAATTGTCGATGCTGTCGTGAGTAGGTCTCGCCGAAATATGGTATTGCCTGAGGATGCTTCTGCGCTGGTTCGGGCGCTATCGGATCAGGGCTATGAATGCTATGCCGTAGGTGGCTGTGTGCGAGATTATCTTTTGGGATCGATTCCTCACGATTGGGATTTCGCCACCAATGCAACGGTGGAAATCATGAAACGACTTTTCACGGAACGTGGGCTCAAGTGGATACCGACGGGGGAGGCGCATGGCACCTTAACGGTGCTGACCGACACTCATGAGTATGAGGTGACTACCTACCGCATTGATGGTGACTACAGCGATGGGCGCCATCCTGATCAGGTCATTTTTACGAGTTCTATCGAAGAAGACCTGTCTCGACGCGATTTCACGATAAACGCCATGGCATGGTCTGAGACTTCGGGCTTTGTTGATCCCTATGGAGGGTTACAAGATCTGGATCAGCACCTCATTCGAGCAGTGGGGGATCCGCAGCTGAGATTTTCAGAGGATGGGCTTCGAGTCATGCGCGCCTTGCGCTTTGCTGCTACGCTTGGTTTTGATATGGACACCCAAACGGCTCAAGCAGTCCATGGCAGCAAAGACATGCTCAGCAAGGTTTCACGTGAACGAATCCTTGCTGAGTTGAGCAAATTGATGAATGCTGAGGATGGAAGATCTTTGGCATCGGTCTGCTCAGGGTTTTTCGATGTCTTGTGTTCCGCATTCTCTTTGGACGTGTCTTTCGAAAATGGGGGTTCGAAGCTTTCGTCTCTTGCTCGCGCTGAGTCTGAACACTTCATTGAAGCGCTCGCTTTTACCCCTTGTGATCTTGAGGTACGCTTGACGGTGCTACTAAGTGCCTTAGAGGCGGCGCAAGCTGGTTCTGCCGCGGAAAATTGCGGAGTACTAAAGCATTCTTGTGCTGGATCGGCGACGGAGCTTCTTGAGGCTTTGAAGGCGCCGCGGAAGTTGATAGAGAGAGTGGCTAAGCTCTCGATACTTCAAAACCGTAAATTCCCTGCGGATCGTCTGGGCGCGCGACAGCTGATTGCGGCTTGCGGGAGTGAGGATTATTGTCGTCAGTATCTCGCTTTGAAACGTGCGTACGCCGAAGTGGCGCGTAGGGACAAGACCACAAGTGATGAGCTCAAAGCCTTTGATGAACTGCAGAGGTTGGTTGCACTTGAGATAGCCTCAGGGCCTCTCTTTTCGCCTCAAGACCTCTGTCTCAATGGTGATGAACTGATCGCCCTTGGGTGGCCTAAAGGGCCGGCTTTGGGAGAGTGTCTCAACGTTCTCTTTAACGCTGTAGTGGCTTTGCGACTTCCAAATTCCAAAGCTGAGCTTTTGAGTGTTGCCGAAGCTCGTTTGGTCCAACAAAACGAAAGGCGAGGCTATGGCATTTGATTGGGCGATTCTTGATTTTGTGCAGGGTCTGCGCACGCCTTTCGGCGATTGGCTCATGCCGTGGTTCGGGGCGCTCGGCGAGTTTGGCTTTATATGGATCGTTTTGACCCTCATCTTGCTTATTATTCCGAAAACGCGGCGAGTGGGGATCGTCCTTGCCTTGGCGCTTCTTATCGACGTGCTGACCGTCGATGTGTTCATCAAGCACCTGGTGGCGCGCCCGCGACCATTTATTCTCAATCCGTCGGTTGAGCTTATCGTGGATCCTCCAAGCTCCTATTCTTTCCCCTCGGGTCACAGTGCGGTCTCTTTCGCGGCGGCATCAGCCCTGTTCTTTGCCCGAAGTAAACTCTGGATACCAGCGGGGATCCTTGCCGCGTGCATCGCGTTTTCTCGCATTTACGTATACGTTCACTATCCCACCGACGTTTTGGCGGGTATCGCACTTGGTATTCTCATTGGCTATGTGGCCAACAAGATTGTCGATGCGCTTATGAAGCGAAAATCAGCGATGCCTCCGGGCTCTTCCAAAAGTGACTGATCTATTCTGAAGGCGACCGGTAGGGGCTTATTGACCCAAGACGACTGATCGAGGCCGAACGATCTCGAGAACAACTAATTGATACTCAAGGCGATCAGTCGATCTTATCGAGTGCAGCCACCATGGCTTTCGCGAAGTCCTCAACGAAGGGAACCGACTCTGCTCCATGCTGAGCGACGATTTTCACGATGGCTGAACCCACGATAGCCCCATCGGAAATCATCGCCATCTTTTGTGCCTGCTCAGGATTGGAGATACCGAAGCCAATAGCTACGGGCAGATCGGAGCTTTCCCGAATGCGTCCAACGATGCTAGCCAGATCAGTGGTGAATTCGCTGCGAACACCGGTGACCCCCATGGAGCTTACGCAATAGATGAATCCCTGAGCATCGCTTGCGATAAGGGCGATGCGCTCCTCGGATGTTGGAGCAATCAGCGAGATGAGGTCCAAGCCATAGCGCTCGCAGCTGACCGCGAACTCGCCTTTCTCCTCGTAGGGAACATCCGGCAAGATGAGCGCGTTCACGCCAGCTTCAGCCGCATTCTGGCAGAAACGATCGGTGCCGTAATGAAACACCACGTTGGCGTAGGTCATGAAGGCGAGCGGAACTGTGACGGGATCCTTAGGATCTTCGCGCAGCTCGTGCACCATTTCAAAGATTTGATCGGTGTCGACGCCACCCTCAAGGGCGCGAATGTTCGCCTCTTGAATGACCGGACCTTCCGCGGTGGGGTCTGAGAAGGGAATGCCAAGTTCGATGATCGAGGCGCCAGCTCTCTGCAGGCAACGCGCCAGAGCCTTGGTTGTTTCAAGGTCCGGATCACCGCTGGTGATAAACGGAATAAAGGCTTTCTTTCCGTCAAATGCCGCTTTGATGGATCCCTTATTCATGAATATCTTCTCCTCTATAGCGGGCTATCGCCGCGCAGTCTTTGTCGCCACGTCCAGAAAGGGTGACGACCATGATCTTGTCTTTATCCATCGACGGTGCGATTTTCATGGCATAGGCCAGGGCATGAGCGCTCTCGATGGCGGGGATGATGCCTTCCAGACGGCTGAGGTACTCGAAGGTGTTGACAGCCTCGTCGTCGGTGATAGGCACATAACATGCCCGTCCGCTGTCATGGAGCTGGGCGTGCTCCGGTCCAACGCCCGGATAATCAAGCCCAGCGCTGATGGAGTACACCGGAGCGATTTGACCGTAGGAGTCCTGACAGAAGTAACTCTTCATGCCATGGAAGATGCCGAGTGAGCCTGTCGCGAGGGTGGCTGCGGTCTCAAAGGTATAGATG
>CANRPV010000128.1 GCA_947632575.1 uncultured Eggerthellaceae bacterium
CCCAGTTCACCTACTTCCAGCAGGTGGGCGGCTTCGAATGCGATCCGGTGCCGGTGGAGATCGCTTACGGTCTTGAGCGTTTGACCATGTTCGTTCAGGGGGTTGACTCGGTCTACGACATCGTCTGGAGCCGAGGAGCCGACGGAGTTACTTTTACCTACGGAGATGTCTATCTCGAGAACGAACGGGAGTATTCCCGCTACAACTTCGAGGTAGCCGATACCGATTTTCTTTTCCAAGAGTTCGCTGATCGTGAGGCCGAGTGCCTGCGAACGCTTGAAGCCGGACTTCCGTTTCCTGCTTATGACAGCGTACTCAAGTGCTGCCATGCCTTCAATCTGCTTGATGCTCGTGGCGTGATCTCGCAAACCGAGCGCATGGCCTACATCCTCCGCGTCCGCACCTTAGCGAAAGCCTGCTGCGCTTCCTACATGGAGCACGTGGTAGGAAAGGGGGCCAGCGATGCCTAATCTGAAAACTCTCGCCTTTGAAATCGGCACCGAGGAAATTCCCGCCTTTGATCTCAAGCATGCGACCGCAGAATTGGGTGGCCTCATGTCACAAGCGCTTGAGGCTCGGCAAATTCCCTTTGGGGAAATCAAGGTTTATTCGTCTCCGCGCAGGCTTATCGCCATCGTCTCAGACGTGGCTACCGAAACCGAGGCGGTGGATGAGGTCTTTCGAGGGCCTTCGGCGACCATTGCCTTTGATGAGGCTGGTCAGCCCACCAAGGCGGCTCTTGGTTTTGCCCGAGGAAAAGGCGTCGAGGTGGACACCCTTGAGCTTCGCGAAGAGGATGGTGTGAGTTATGTCTTCGCGAGCCGTCATATTTCAGCTCAGCAGGTATCCGAGCTTTTGCCCGAGGCCTTAGGAGAGGTCATCACTTCCATCTCATGGCCGAAGTCCTGCCGCTGGGGCAGGACGCGGGCGCTCTTCTCACGTCCGGTGCGCTGGCTTGTGGCCTTGCTTGGCGATGACGTGATTCCCGTAAAATTCGCGGATTTGGTCGCCTCCCGTGAAACCTATGGCCATCGCGTGCTTTCCTATGGACCTCATGAGGTTTCCTCGGCGGATCAGTTGGTGCCGGTGGTTGAGGCCTCTTTTGTGGTGCCAAGTGAGCAGTCCCGTGAGCACATCATTCGCGCTGGCGTGGAGCGTATCGAAAAAGAGACGGGTCTTCAGGCATCGCTTCCGCCTAAGACTCTCACCGAAGTGGTAAATCTGACTGAATATCCGACGGTGCTGGTCGGAGAGTTTGACGACGATTTCTTGCAGGTTCCCGAGGAGATTATCGTCGATGCCATGTTGATGCATCAGCGCTATTTTCCGCTCTACGATAAAGATCATCGGCTCACAAACCAGTTCATCATCGTCTCTAACGGAGACCCAGCCTGTGGCGATCTGATCACCGAGGGTAACGAGCGCGTGGTGGCCGCTCGTCTCTACGATGCGCGTTTCTTCTATCAGGAGGATCTCAAGCAACCGCTTGAGGCCTATCTGGAGCGACTGGATGAGGTGGTTTTCCAGGAGAGCCTCGGAACCATGCGGGCGAAGACCGAGCGCGTGGTTGCCTTGGCAACCAGTTTGGCGGAGATGGCCTCATTGGCCGCCGACGAAAAAGAAGATATCGTTCGCGCCGCGATGCTCGCTAAAGCGGACCTCGTGACCAACGCGGTTATCGAATTCACCAGCGTACAAGGCATTATGGGATCTTACTATGCGGCGGCCTCAGGGGAGAATAGTCGCGTCGCTCAGGCGATCGCCGATCATTATCGGCCGCGTTTCTCTGGCGATGATCTGCCTGAAAGCCAGGTGGGTCGCTTTGTGGCTCTGGCCGACAAGCTCGATACCATCTGCGGTCTGTTCGCGGTGGGACAGGGACCGACCGGCTCATCAGATCCCTTCGCGCTCCGTCGCTCGGCGATCGGCATCATCGCAATGCTAGAGGCGGGCTTGCCGGTAAAGCTCAGCGACGCCATCGATTTGTCCCTGAATACCTTTGAGAGCTCGGGGGTGGATTTCGATCTGCCTCAGGTCAGCGATCAAGTCATGGATTTCTTCATTACTCGCACAAAGGTGCTTTTGCGCGATGGAGGAGTTTTGCCTGACAGCATCGATGCGGTTTTGGCCGCAGGAGTTAAGGAGCCCGCGGTCATCGGAGCAAGGTCGCGCGCTCTCGATGAGGCCCGTAAAAACGATCCTGAGACCTTCGCGGATCTGGCCACGGCTTTTGCCCGCGCCAATAACCTGCGTCAAGAGGAGATGGGTCTTGATGTCGACACGGCGCTGTTCTCTGCGGCGGAATCGGAGTTATCGGAGGCGATCGATGACGCCGACCGACGTTTGAACGAGGCGCTCGCCAGCGACAACTACCCGAAGGCGCTTCAGGTGCTTGCGGGTTTGCGTCAGCCCATAGATCAGTTCTTCTTGGATGTTATGGTCATGGACGAGGATCAGGCTTTGCGGCGAAACCGCCTGAGTTTGCTCAACCGGTTTGTCCAAGTCTTTGCAGCAGTAGCCGATTTTGGCCTTATGGCTAAAAAGTAGCCGTTCAAGAAAAAAATAACTTGCCAACGCTGGCCGTTTGACTACCCGCTGATATCATAAATCCGTGCGTCTAGCAGAGCCGTATTTACGGCTCATATACAGCGCTGTTTTTCCAATCACACAAAGGAGATCAAGGTGAGCGAAGAAGTCAAGCGAGTCTATGCTTTCGGCAAGGACGCGGAAGGCAAAAACGTTACCGAGGGTAACACCAACATGAAGGCCATTCTTGGCGGTAAAGGCGCCAATTTGGCTGAGATGGCCAATATCGGCCTTCCTGTGCCTCCAGGATTTACCATCAGCTGCCAGACCTGCATGGAGTATGCCAATGCAGACAACACCTGGCCTGAGGGTGCTCTCGATACCATCGAGGAATATCGTCTAGACCTCGAGAATCGTATGGGTAAGAAGATCGGCGATTCCAAAGACCCGCTTCTGGTATCTGTTCGCTCCGGCGCACCGATGTCCATGCCTGGCATGATGGACACGGTTTTGAACCTGGGTTTGAACGACGAGTCCATCAAGGGACTTATCGAGCAGACCAACAATCCCCGCTTTGCCTGGGACTCCTATCGTCGTTTTATTCAGATGTTCTCCAACGTGGTTATGGGCGTTGACTCTGATCTGTTTGAAAACGCCATCGCGGCCAAGAAGGTTGAGCGCGGCGTAAGCTCTGACACCGACCTCACCGCTGAGGATCTGCAAGAGCTGGTCGACGACTTCAAGAAGATCTTTACCGACAATGTTTCCGCTGACGAGCATCCCACTCTGGTGGTGGATGGCATCGTGCAGTTCCCGCAGGATCCTTCCGTGCAGCTGCGCTTGGCTATCGAGGCCGTCTTTGGTTCATGGAACAACCCCCGTGCGGTTCTTTATCGTAAGCAAAACAAGATCGCCGATGATCTGGGCACCGCGGTTAACGTTCAGACCATGGTCTTTGGCAACAAGGGCAACACGTCCGCTACCGGCGTTGCTTTCACCCGCAACCCCGCGAACGGCGAAAAAGAGTTCTATGGCGACTACCTGGTCAATGCCCAGGGCGAAGACGTCGTAGCCGGCATTCGCAACACCAGCCCCATCTCCGAGCTCAAGAACGTACCCGGTCTTGAGCAGGCTGGCAAGGAGCTTGAGGAGATCTTCGGCATCCTCGAGAATCACTTCCGCGATATGTGCGACATCGAATTCACCATTGAGCAGGGCAAGCTTTGGATGCTCCAGACTCGTGTCGGCAAGCGTACCGCTACCGCTGCTCTGCACATCGCCATCTCCATGGTGAATGAGGGTCTCATCACCAAGGAAGAGGCCGTCAATCGCATCCAGCCTGATCAGTTGGATCAGCTGCTCCATCCGCAGTTCGACAAGAACGCCAAGTATGACGTTGTGGCTCGTGGCCTGAACGCCAGCCCTGGTGC
>CANRPV010000129.1 GCA_947632575.1 uncultured Eggerthellaceae bacterium
CCAAAGCCTTGAGGCTATCGAGCGGGACATGCGCGATAACGCCTACGAGTACTGGTTTATCTGCTCCGATGATCCTAATGGGAATCACACCCACCGAAGCGGCAAAAGAATCTTGGGCTATACGGGTGGTCATGTGGAGCCCGAAACCAATCGCTTCTTCATCTCAAAGCTTTATCTTTTTGAAGATCAGCGCGGCAAAGGCTACGCATCGAAGGCTATCGCCTTCTACGACGAGCTTTGCCGGGACCGTGGCCTGAGAGCCATGTATCTGACCGTCAATAAGTACAACGATCTAGCCATTAACGTCTATAAGGCGAAAGGCTTCATCTCTATCGACGCTACCGAAACCGATATCGGCGACGGATTCATTATGGATGACTACATCATGGAAAGACCTTGTTCGGCCTAAAGGCGCTGCTCAAAGCCACACAAGCTGGAGGTACTAAGACATTAAGAGCTCAGGCGCTCGGCGATAGACGCCGCGATACTCTCGGCATCAAGACCCATCTCTTTGTTGAGCAGATCAACGTCGCCTTGAAGCACGAACTGATCCGGAATGCCCATTACCAAAGTGGGACAGGACAAACCCTCATCTGCCATAAGTTTGAGGACTCCTTCCCCAGCTCCGCCGGTTGTCGCTCCGTCTTCAAGCGTAACCACTAAGCCAGTCGAGGCAGCTTGGCGGATGGCATCCCGATCGAGGGGTTTCACCCATCGCATATCCACGACCCTGATCTCTTTGCCCTGTTCAGCGAGGTTCGAAGCAGCCTCAAGAGCCACGGACACCTCGCGGCCAAAGGCGAGAATGCTGGCATCGGATCCCTCTCGAAGCGTGCGGGATACACCTACGGGTAAAACCTCAGGCTCATCAGGGATAGCCGCGCCTGTGCCCTCCGCCTTCGGATAGCGGATCGCGAACGGACCACCTAGAGCTAAAGCCGTATGCAGGGCGTTAACCAATTCAGCTTCATCGGAGGGAGCCAGAACGCGCAGATGAGGAACCATGCGGGTGTAGACCATATCGAAGACACCGTGATGCGTGGGCCCATCCGGACCAACCAATCCAGCTCGATCAAGAGCAAAGACCACATTGAGATTAGGTAATGCGTTATTGATGGCGAGCTGATCGATGGCTCGCTGCATGAACGTGGAATAAATGGCCACTACGGGCTTCTTTCCTGCTATGGCCAGCCCCGACGCCATGCCAAGCGCATGCTCCTCAGAAATTCCCACATCGATGAATCGATCCGGAAACTCCTGGGCAAAGCGACAAAGCCCCGTTCCGCTTTTCATGGCGGCCGTAATAGCGATGATGTCGGGATCGTGTTGCGCCTCTTTGACGAGCGCGTCGCCGAAGACCTCGGTATAGGTGAGCGCTTTTCGCTCAGGGGTAATCGATTCACCGGTCTTAGGGTTGAACGCTCCGATACCGTGGAAGCGCTCAGGATCCTTTTCGGCCGGTTCGAAACCAGCGCCTTTCTTGGTCACCGCATGAATCAACACCGGCGAATCCATGGTGAGCACCGTCGAGAGCAACTCCCGAAGACCGGCGATGTCATGACCGTCAAAGGGCGCCGTGCAAAGGATGCCGAGCTGCTCGAAAATCATCGATTGAGGTACCACGAACTGCTTCATGGACTCCTTGACGCTTTTGCCGAAATTGAGGAAACCTCGAGCAAGGGCGCCACTGTTTTCCAGCCGCTCTTGGAGAGCCTCTCGCGCATCGCGATACTGGCTCGACATACGAAGATTTCCCAGATGCCGCACCAGTGCGCCCACGTTTCTCGAGATGGACATCTCATTGTCGTTGAGGATGATCACGAGTGGCAACTGTTCCTGACCGATGTAGTTAAGAGCCTCAAAGGCCATGCCACCTGCAAGAGCGGCATCGCCGATCAGTGCCACGATCTTTTCATCTCCCCCTTGCAAGACGCGAGCCTTGGCGAGGCCGGTGGCCACTGAAAGTGAGTCGGACGCATGGCCGGAGGGGTGCACGTCAAATTCGCTTTCGCTTGGCTTGGGAAAACCCGATATGCCCTGATAGCTGCGGAGCCTAGAGAACTGATCGCGCCGACCGGTGATGAGCTTATGAGCGTAGGATTGATGCCCCACATCGAAGATGAACTTATCTTTCGGGGCATCGATAAGACTATGAACCGCGAGGATTATCTCCACCGCCCCAAGAGACGATGCCACATGACCGCCGGTCACAGCGGTTGTTTCAATAATCTCCTCGCGAATTTCACGGGCCAGAATCGTAAGTTCATCATTGCTGAGTACTTTGAGATCGGCCGGTGAATTAACCTCATCAAGAATCCTGTAGCTGCCCATCGGCAACCCCCTCCGGATTCGACGAGGTTTCCTCCCCATGGTCAACGGGCACTAATCCCGAATTATCGGCAAGCTCTTCCGGATTCGATGCGCTTTCCTCAGCCGCGGAGATTGCCTCTTCGGCAGCCTGAGAAGCCAAGGCCTCAAGGCCCTCCTCGCTCAGATCGCAGGCGGAAAGACTGAGCTTGACCGCCTCCTCGTAAAGAGCGAGAGCCTCGTCAAGGTTAATGTTTTCGCCACTAACCTCCTCGACGATTTCCTCAAGACGCCGTTGGACTTCCTCAAAACTAGGCAATATCTGCACCCGCTTCTTTCAGGGTTATCGTTGAGTAGCTCGATCTGCGGAAGCCTGCTTAGATTCGGATCCAGCCTCCGCGGACTGATCCTCCACAGACTCGGCCTCCTCGGCCTCCTCGAGACTGATCGCGATGCGACCCAAGATACCATTCACGAAACGAGGGGACTCATCCTCCCCGCCGAAGGTTTTCGCCAGCTCAACCGCCTCGTTAATTGATACGGAAATCGGCACGTCGTCCACATAGATCATCTCGTAGGTCGCGAGCCGAAGAATCGATCGATCGACGATGGGCATGCGCGAAATAGCCCAATTGTCCGAGATCGCCTCGAGTCGATGGTCGATATCTGCTTGATGATCCTCGACCCCTTGAATCATGGCCAAGGCATAATCTGAGAGCGTCTCATCGGCATCATCTTCTGACCCGAAGCTCATGCATGACCCCTCCGCAAGAAGCTTGGAGGGAGCCACGCCATGAATCTCACTGGTATAGAGCATCTGCACGGCCATACGACGTGCGGGAGTACGCTCGTGACGCTTAGCAACCATTGGAAATGAGAGACCTAGTCCTTGAACTGAATACCGTCAACGTAGATATCGATATTGCTTACCTCAAGTCCCATCTGAACGAGAAGCGCATCGGATACGGATTGACGCAGCTCGGCAGCGAGATCTGGCAAAACGTATCCGTAATAGACCTCTATATGCAAGGTGATGTTCAGCGTGCCGTCTTGATTAGCCTTCACTTCAACTCCGGCTTTAGAGGGACGGCTTTGGAATTTGGAGCGCAGACCCGAGGCGGCGAAGGAGCCGACCGAGGCGACGCCATCCACCTCAGAAGCGGCGATGGAGATGATCGTCTCGACGACTCCTTGGGCAAGCGACATATGCTCGGCATTCAGCTCATTACTCATAGCAAATCTCCCATCTGGGTTTCTATGAAATCCGTTGATACGTCGCCCTCAAGGAATGCGGCGTTTTCAATCACCCGCTTATGGAACGGAATGGTGGTTTTAATTCCCTCGATAACAAACTCATCGAGAGCCCGCCGAGCCCGCTCGATAGCCTCAAGACGATCTTGCCCGTAAACGATCAGCTTTGCAACCAGCGAATCGTAATATGGCGAGATTCGCGCACCTGGGCGGATGTAGGTCTCAACGCGAACACCGGGACCTGCCGGCACCTCAAAACGAGTGATGGTTCCCGGGCAGGGTCTGAAGCCCGCATCGGGATCCTCAGCGTTGATACGCATCTCAATCGCATGGCCCCAAGGCGTGAAAGGCGCACGATCGGCGCAGCTCATTGGCTCACCGGCGGCGATACGCAAC
>CANRPV010000130.1 GCA_947632575.1 uncultured Eggerthellaceae bacterium
GCCGCATGTGCCCCATCGAGACCCCTGAAGGTCCAAACATCGGTCTTATCGGCTCACTTGCAACCTATGGTCGCGTGAACCGCTATGGCTTTATCGAGACCCCTTATCGCCGCGTAGTGGATGGCAAGGTCACCGACGAAGTGGATTACCTCACCGCCGACGAGGAGGAGAACTACGCTATCGCTCAGGCAAACGATCGCTTCGATCCCAAGACGCGCGAGTTTGGCTCCTTTGACGAAAAGGGTAAGTTCACCAAGGCCAAGCGCGTGCTCTGCCGCACCAAAAACGCCGCCGGTGAATTCGGCGAGCCCGAGGAAGTGGAGCCGGAGAAGGTCAACTACATGGACGTCTCTCCGCGTCAGATGACCTCCGTTGCTACCTCCCTCATTCCGTTCCTCGAGCACGACGACGCGAACCGCGCCCTCATGGGTTCGAACATGCAGCGTCAGGCCGTCCCGCTGCTGCGTCCCTCCGCTCCTCTGGTAGGAACCGGCATCGAGCACCGCATTGCGGTCGACTCCGGCGAAATCCTCGTGGCACAGCGTCCCGGCGTGGTGGACTACGTGGACAGCCAAACCATCATCATCCTCAATGATGAGGGCGAATACGATGAGTATCTGATTCCCAAGTTCCAGCGCTCCAACCAGTCCGGTTGCATCAACCACCGGCCGCTCGTGCGCAAAGGGGATGCCGTTGAGGTGGGCGATGTGCTCGCCGACGGCCCTTCCTGCGATGGTGGAGAGCTGGCGCTCGGCCAGAATCTGATGATCGCCTACATGCCGTGGGAAGGTTACAACTACGAGGACGCGATCATCGTTTCTGAGCGTGTGGTCTCTGAGGACCTGCTGACCTCGATCCACATCTCTGAGTACGAGATCGACGCACGCGACACCAAACTCGGCCCTGAGGAAATCACCCGTGAGATCCCCAACATCTCCGAGGACATGATCTCCGATCTGGACGCCGATGGCATCATCCGCATCGGCGCCGAGGTGTTCCCGGGAGATGTGCTCGTGGGCAAAGTCACTCCCAAGGGCGAGACCGAACTCACCGCTGAGGAGCGTCTGCTCCGCGCCATCTTCGGTGAGAAGGCCCGTGAGGTGCGCGACACCTCGCTCAAGGTGCCTCATGGTGCTGGCGGGCGAGTGATTGGCATCTATCGCTTCTCCCGTGAGAACGGCGATGAACTGGCTCCGGGCGTCAACGAGCTGGTGCGCATCTACGTGGCTCAGAAGCGCAAGGTTCAGCAAGGCGACAAGCTGTCCGGTCGCCACGGCAACAAGGGCGTCATCTCCACGGTTCTGCCCGTCGAGGATATGCCGTATTTGGCAGACGGCACGCCGATCGACGTCATCCTCAATCCTCTGGGCGTACCTTCTCGTATGAATGTCGGCCAGCTTTTGGAAAACCACCTGGGTTGGGCCGCGAAGTGGGGTTGGTCTGATGACGATAACTCCGATGAAGTGGTAGAAGGCCCGATCTTCGTGGCCTCACCGGTCTTCGACGGCGCTACCGAGAAGGAGATTTCAGACGCCATCGAAAAGGCCAACCGCAATCTCATCAACATCAACCACGCCAAGTATGGCGATAAAGCCCGCGACGAATTCGTGCCGCAGCTCTCCCGTACTGGCAAGACCTGGCTCTATGATGGCCGCACCGGTGAGAAGTTCCGCGAGCCGGTCACCGTGGGTCAGACCTATATGCTAAAACTCGGCCACATGGTCGACGATAAGATCCATGCTCGCTCAACTGGCCCCTACTCGCTGATCACTCAGCAGCCTCTGGGCGGCAAAGCACAGTTCGGCGGTCAGCGCTTCGGCGAGATGGAGGTTTGGGCACTTTACGCCTACGGCGCCTCCAACGTGCTCCAAGAGATCCTCACCGTCAAATCCGACGACACCTCCGGACGCGTCAAGTCCTACGAGGCGATCGTCAAGGGTGAGAACATCCCCGCGGCCGAAGTGCCCGAGTCCTTCAAGGTGCTCGTCAAGGAGATGCGCTCTCTGTGTCTGAACGTGGAGCTGGAAGGCCACAAGGCTCCGGTTACGAGCGAAGAGGCCGACGAGGTCGACGCCGATCAGGCTCTCTATGAGGCGCTCGCCGCTGATGCTCGTAAGACCGAGGACGAGACCACAAGCGTTATCGACGATATCGCCGCTGAGCTCGGTGAGCTTATGAGCGAAGTACCGGAGGAGTTAGGTGTGAACGAACTCATCGGTCAGGGAGAGGAGGCCTAGTATGGCGACGGAATTTGATGTCAACAACTTTGATGCCCTGCGCATCTCCCTTGCCAGTGCTGAAACGGTGCGTTCTTGGTCTCGAGGAGAGGTCAAGAAGCCCGAGACCATCAACTACCGCACCCTCAAGCCGGAAAAAGATGGCCTTTACTGCGAAAAGATCTTCGGCCCCACCAAGGACTGGGAGTGCGCCTGCGGCAAATACAAGCGCGTGCGCTTCAAGGGCATCGTCTGCGAGCGCTGCGGCGTCGAGGTAACCCGTTCGAAAGTCCGTCGCGAGCGTATGGGACATATCGAGCTGGCCGCGCCGGTCAGTCATATCTGGTATTTCAAAGGCAGCCCGAGCCGTTTGGGCTATCTGCTCGACATTCCTCCCAAGGAACTGGAGAAGGTGCTCTACTTCGCCAGCTCCATCATCACCTCGGTGGATAAAGAGGCTCGCGAGGAGGACGTGGATGAACTTCGGGATGAGCTTGCAGCCGATCTCGAGGAGCTCGACGCCGAGCGCGATCGTTTGATCGAGGCCACGCGCCGTCTGTCCACCGCCTATGTTCCCGAGGAGGACGACATCGTCGACGATCTCGACGACGAGGAGCGTCTGACCCCCGAAGAGGTGGACGAGGAGATCGCCGATATCTACGAGGAGTTCAACGAGCGCAAGGCGCTGCGTCAGGACGCCTTCGAGGCCTTCATGAAGATCGAGCCCAAGCAGCTCATTCCCGATGAGGCGCTCTATCGCGAGATGCGCTCCAACTATCGGGATTACTTCACCGGCGGTATGGGCGCTGAGAGCATCCGCGATCTGCTGAGCGCTATGGATCTTGAGGCCACCGCCGAGGAGCTTCGCGAGACCATCGCCACCGGCAAGGGTCAGAAGCGCACCAAGGCCATCAAGCGTCTGCGCGTGGTGGATGCGTTCCTGAAGTCGGACAACAAGCCTACGGATATGATCCTCGACGTGATTCCGGTTATTCCTCCGGATCTTCGTCCTATGGTTCAGTTGGATGGCGGCCGCTTCGCCACCTCCGACCTCAATGATCTCTATAGGCGCGTCATCAACCGCAACAATCGTCTCAAGAGGCTCCTTGATCTGGGAGCTCCCGAGATCATCGTCAACAACGAGAAGCGTATGCTTCAGGAGGCCGTGGACTCGCTCTTCGATAACGGCCGTCGTGGCCGTCCGGTCACCGGTCCTGGCAATCGTCCACTGAAGTCCATCTCCGACATGCTCAAGGGCAAGCAAGGCCGCTTCCGCCAGAACCTCTTGGGTAAGCGTGTGGACTACTCCGGCCGTTCGGTTATCGTGGTTGGCCCGCAGCTGAAGCTGCATCAGTGCGGTCTGCCGAGCCAGATGGCCCTCGAGCTTTTCCGCCCCTTCGTTATGAAGCGTCTGGTGGAGCTCGAATATGCCGCGAACATCAAGGCCGCGAAGCGCGCCGTGGACCGCAGCGCCAGCTATGTCTGGGACGTGCTGGAAGAGGTCATCTCGGAGCATCCGGTGCTCCTCAACCGCGCTCCCACCCTGCACCGCCTGGGCATTCAGGCCTTTGAGCCGGTGCTGGTCGAAGGAAAGGCCATCCAGCTGCATCCGCTGGTCTGCACCGCCTTTAACGCCGACTTCGACGGCGACCAGATGGCCGTCCATGTACCGCTGTCCGCGGCGGCTCAGGCCGAGGCGCGCGTGCTGATGCT
>CANRPV010000131.1 GCA_947632575.1 uncultured Eggerthellaceae bacterium
GCATGGCCTCCAGCTCTTCAATCGTAAATGGGATTGAATTAGCGGATATCCCTGATGCCGCCCGTTTGTTTGATTCCTGTTTCGATTCTTCGAGCACAGCTTGTCGTCTTTTTATATCTCTCCGAAGCACGCTGTCAGCATCATCGAATGCACCTTCAATATATTTGACGGCTCGGCTTTTAGCTTCTGGATCGACGTCTGTATAGATATCAAGCGTCATAGAAGGGTTTGCGTGTCCTAGATAGTTGGCTACTGTAATGATATCCACTTCTAAGCTGCCGTCTAAATACTTACGACCCGTCTCGCCGTTTTATGGTGTGATGCAAGATATGCTCCACTCCTTCTTGAGGTTAAGAACGCGATCGACCACCTCTTTGCGAGCATCATTGACTTTTGCGTGCAGCTGTCCTTTCTTATAACCCCCGAACCTATTTCAAAATCGAAATAGGTATTTCTTAACACAGGTATCGACCCAAGCTTTAACCTATCGCCACGATCGAAGATGCGACTTTTCCCAGAAATGCAGCCGTAATGCAAAGAACGATCGTCGAGGATACATACAAAAGGCCGGTGACATAATTTCCAGAATCAAACATTGTCAAAGTCTCAGCACTGAAAGTGGAGAAAGTGGTGAATCCACCGCATAAACCGATGCGAATAAATAGACCAAGACGATTGTCGGCGGAAAGCATACGCAAAACTGGTTCCGAGAAGAACATGATGGCAAAGCTTCCTATAACGTTGATTCCCAGGGTAGCTAGAGGGAGATCTTTCGTGCCGATTTCAAGAAAGCTTATACAGTAGCGAAGCACTGATCCAACAAAACCACCGCAGCCAACGAACAGACAATCCAAAAGCATGTAGCCTCCTAACAAACGCAAGAGCAAATCCCTCTTACCTGTGTAGAAGCCATCAGCATTGTGCGGTTCAGGATTATCCTAGGGAGAGCTTCATTCCCAGACCAGAGTATATATCATCCCATTACAGAAAGTCATACCCTCGCGTGAACTTTCGAGTGCGTTATTTATTCTGATCCTCTGACTTACTCTAATGTTAGGGATATAGGCGACTGAATAGATTGAACGAGATGAGAAAAATGCGAGAGGTGTTAGATGTTTGCAAAGAGGCAAACGCATCTGTGGGACCGGCGCTAGAGCCGATAAAAACTAGGCGGAACCACTTTCGTGACCCCGCCTTACAAAACCTCTCGGTTTTTTTACATAGGTTCATTATGGAGATTTAGAACCATTTGTCAAAGATCTTCAGTAGGAATCCAAGTGAAGAGCATACGGTGTCGTTCGTCGGATGAGTAGCCATGATTGCATTTGCATGCGATCTCCAGGTTTGAACGTTCCTCACCATCGAGTCCTGCTGACACATGTCAAACGTGTGTGTATAGAGATAGGCAACCGTGACGATCTGTTGTATCCGGGGATTTTTGAGCTTTGCTGTACGTACACGTTTGGAGATCCCTGCATCTGCGACAGCTTGAGCAATTGATGCGCCAACCTTGATAGAACTCTGGCGTTTGGTAAACCCATTGATTATCGGCAAACCATGGGCTGATGCATTTCTCATAGCAACGCATTGTCTCAGTAGATAATGACGATAGAGCATCGCCTCATCATCCCAACGTAGGGCGCAAAACCTATAAAGCGATACGAAAGCCCCAAATGACGAGAATTCAAGATAAAGCCAGATGGGCACCTCCTCATCATATTTTCTTATGATCTCGCTGCTATATTCAGAGTCCTTCAGGCGCATAAACTCGTTTATCCTGCGCCTTCTCGTATCTTCGGGAAGACTTCTAAGATATTCGTTGATGATGGAATAGCCGTCTTCGTTCTCTCTGCCCGTGACTTCGTGTATGACCTGTACCTTGGCGGCATGCTCGACGGCAATGGTCATAGGCAACATGAGTTCGCGAAGCTCCCTGTCAAGGTTCGACAATTCTATTAAATCGGCGAAATCAAGCCCCACGTATTCACCGTCATGAGCGCCGCCTTTGCGCTTTTCGAAAAGGGAGCGATATGCCGTTACGCGGAAGTAGTAGTTGTCGTCCGCGAGATATGTAGCTGCTCGATCTTCCGTGCAATTCGTGAAAGTGACGCCTTTGTTTTTAAGGTGTTCGATTTGCTCGGGAATAGTGAGTTTTTCTTTCTGGTGGGTTGTGATAGCGCGTTTTTCCATACAGCTCCTAGATTAAATTTGCAGCGTTGTAACCGTTATAAATCTTTAGACTAACTAAGGGTATTGCATGCAGCATGAGTCTACTGGGACAATTTGTCCCAGTAGACAAGAAAAGGCCTCAGCTAGCTTCCTTTAGCGTTGCAAGCATGGCCTCCAGCTCTTCAATCGTAAATGGGATTGAATTAGCGGATATCCCTGATGCCGCCTGTTTGTTTGATTCCTGCTTCGATTCCTCAATCTCAGCCTGCCTCCTTTTTATGTCTCTACGAAGAACGCTGTCAGCATCATCAAAGGCACCTTCGATGTATTTGACGGCTCGACTTTTAGCTTCAGGATCGACGTCTGCATAGATATCAAGCGTCATAGACGGATTTGCGTGCCCTAGATAGTTTGAAACTGTAATAATGTCCGCCCCTTCTGCGATCATAAAGGTCGCAAATGTGTGTCGTAAATCATGCAGTGTGCAATCAAAACCATTCATTTTGCAGAATGCTGAGAAGTCCTTGGTAAGCTGGGTAGGGTTATAAGGACGGCTCTCTGTCTCAAGAGTTCCAAGAATATACATGTTGCCGACAGAAATCTTAAGTTTGCCGCACATCCACTTTACATTTTCAAGCATTCCTTTAAGAAGGTTGAAGGTATGTTCCGTAAGAGGGATGGTGCGGGTACGGCCAGACTTGGGTTCCTTGAGATAAAAGCCCCCTTCGCCATTCCCAAAGGAATGCGAGACCGTTATCGTTCTCTTGGCCTCGTCAAAATCGCTCCATCGAAGTGCGCAAACCTCACCTCGGCGCATACCGGTTGTAAGCATTATCTCGATCGCGACGGCAATGGCGTTTGGTTGAGCTTGACGCGCAAGATCGAGCATACGGCTCCGCTCTTCACGAGAGAGTGCATTGATAGGGGTTTTTGTACGTTTCGGAGGCTTACAGAAATTGCAGGGGTTTTTCTTAAGCTTGTCTGTGGCTATTGCGTAATTAAACCCTTGTTTTAACAGCATGAAGCTCTTTGTGACACTTCTTGGTGAATATCCGTCAGCAATCATTCTTGCCATAAGATCATCAACCGTAATAACGGTAACTTCATAAACCTTTTCCGAACCAATGTATTTACACAATCTTCTGTTATCGATGTTGTACCCGCGTATAGTTGATGGCTCGATAGTCTTGCTTGATACCTTGTATTTCAAGAATTGTTCCATGAATTGAGCAACCGTCATATCAGTTGAAACAGACGATCCTTCAAGTTCCATCTTTAAGATAAGATCAAACCGAGCTTGTTCTGCTTGCTTGCGCGTTTTCGCCTCAAGAGTGTGGTAGGAAGAAACATCTTCGCCAGTGAAAGGATCCTTATGTACCAAAACGCACTCCCATTTGTTGGTACCGCGACGCCGCCTCAGGCTCTTTGGTTTGTATTCCATGATTTGCCCTTTCTGTGTTTTCGACAGTTCCGGTGGAAAAAATCGTGACCGCCAAATGACCACCTTACTGACCACCAAATGACCACCAAATGGCACCAAAAAACCTGAAAATCATGGATAAGCGAGATAATGCCTGGTATAAAAATTTGGTGTTTGACCTCGTGGTTTGTGATTTAAGGGAAAGTAGCTTAGAGCTGAAAATGAGGTCGTCTTTTTTTGCAAGCCTGAGGTCAGGGGTTCGATCCCCCTATGCTCCACCAAAAATCCTAGCAGGTTGGATAATCGAAAATAG
>CANRPV010000132.1 GCA_947632575.1 uncultured Eggerthellaceae bacterium
CTACTCCTTCACGGTCCAGTGCCTGGATAAGTCCGGCAAGGCCATAAGCGACTACAACACTCAAGGCAAGTCCTTCAGCGTTCCGAAGATGGCCGTCCCGCAGATCAAGTCCATCACCAAGGCCTCCAGTGGGCTCAAGATCACCTGGGGTAAGGTCTCTGGCGCCTCCAAGTACCGCGTGTACTACAAGGTTGGAAGCGGCGCTTGGACGAAACTTGCCGATACCTCTTCGACCAACTACACCTGGAAGGGCGCATCGGTTGGCACCACCTACTCCTTCACGGTCCAGTGCCTGGATAAGTCCGGCAAGGCCATAAGCGACTACAACACTCAAGGCAAGTCCTTCACCTTGCAGGCAAAATAGCCAACCGAAGGTAGTAGCTAACGGCATATCTCAGCTAACGGTTATATAAAAGCTAACAGCAAATATGTGAAAGAAAAGGAGGGGCGAAAGCCCCTCCTTTGTTATGCATTCAATAGCGATGATCCAAACTAAAACTCAATGGAGATCACTTCTGGATCGATCACATCTGTGGTGAGTTCTCTCGCGTAATCTAGGGGATCGGTTAGACGACTGAGTACATCATGGGATTTGCCAAGCTCATTGGTGTAGTCCTTAAATTGGTAGACCCGATGGCCAGTCCATTGAGAGAAGTGATTGATAAGCGGAATCCATGAGAGATTTTCGATATACACGTCGCTAAAAGCTTCTTGAACAAATTCGCAGGTAAAACATCCGCCAACATTGGCAAAGGTGTCTTGCTGGTTGCTTATGAAATTGCCCAGTGAATAGACCACCAGTGTTTGGTGCTTCGAGTCCTCATCCGAGTTCTCATCTGGGCTTGTGGAATCAGTTTGGTTAGATAACCATTGTATTGGCTGAATAACGTGAGGTCCGAAGCCTAATACCAGGTCTACATCCAAATCCGCAAAAAGTTGGGCGAGATGGTTTTGCGAGGCGCTGGGAATAAATGCATACTCCTCGCCCCAGCTAATTGCCACGATAATCACATCTGCCAATTCATGGGCTTTTTGAATATCAGTCCGAATCTGATCTTCATCATAGGTCGTTGCCACTGCCCAAGTTTGATCGGATGGAAGAACGAATCCGTTAAGAGAATCGGTATAGGCAAGGAAAGCAAAATCGATACCATTTTTTTCAAAAACACGAATGTGGTCGCGGTCTTCTTGATTAACGAAACTCCCCGTGACAACAACCTCGCTTTGCGCTGCCCAAACCTCAGATGATTTCAATATCCCATCAAGGCCTTGGTCGTAGCTGTGGTTGCTTGCGGTCGTGGCGAGGTTAAAACCAAAATCCGCGATGTCTTCTGCATTTTCCTCAGGGGTGTTAAAGGTGGGGTAGCCTTGAATACCTTTTTCGTCGCCGCCGATGATCGTCTCAATATCTATAAAGTTAATGTCATGGGTCGATACGATGTCTTCTATGCCCGCATAAAGTGCTTGGAAGTTGTAGTGATCATCGCCGCTCGTTCCATCGGCGGCATCAGCGGTATTCACGACCGGAACATGCATGAGGTTATCACCCACCGCGGATAAGCTTACGCGGCGTGTAGTGGATTCATCGGGCTCCCTATCGCTAATTTGATCGTTAAAGGCAGATCCGACTGCTTCTTGGGACCCAGATGTCTTGGAATTGAAATCTGACGAGGTTACCGAGCAACCCGTATTGAAGCAAATAGCGATGGCAAGAAGACTTGCAGCTGTTATTCCGATAGCTCTACTGGGCATCTGATCGTGCTTTACTTGTTCGAATTTAGTCAACGGGTTCACCTTTCGGCTAACGGCCTAGACAGCCGCTAACACAAAGGAGGGCATTACTTCGGGCTACAAATTTGAGGTTTCGTAAATCATAAAGGCTTAAGGCTCTTGAAAGAATTACAAAACGACATTTGACCCATTACCGCTTATGAATGCTTATGACCTCTGAGTGTGAGTGATCTATACAGAAAGTCGATAAATCTATGTGTTTTCGTCCCCTTTTAAGCGGATATGACTATAATCTGAAAAGTTTTGCATTAAAGCCTAGGCTCAAAGGCTTTAATGGTGATTGGCACGCCGCGTTACACACGGCAGGGGTAAGGAGCTTTCCGGGTGTTTGAGCAGTTTTTTTCGCAACTGTCCTTCGTGGACATTTTTAATGTTTGCGTCTTTTTAACTTTCACCCTTTGTTATACCTATCAGCTGTTTTATGTGCTCGTGGTGCTTGTGCGCAAGCCTCCTCGTCCCGTAGCTCGTAAGAATCACCGTTTTGCGGTTATGATCGCAGCTCGAAACGAATCAGCGGTCATCTCCGATTTGATCCATAGTATCAAAGTTCAAAATTACCCTTCCGACCTGATCGACGTCTTTGTCATTGCGGATAATTGCACCGATAACACCGCCGATGTCGCCCGCGATGCTGGCGCTATTGTTTTCCCACGTTTTAACGATAAAGAAATAGGCAAGGGTTACGCGCTTGACTATGGTTTCCAGGCAATTCATGAATCCTATGCCGACCGAGGCTACGAGGCCTATTTCGTATTTGATGCCGATAACGTTTTGGACGTGAACTACTTCCGGGAGATGAATGCCACCTTCGACAGCGGTGCGAAGGTATCCACAAGCTATAGGAATTCAAAGAACTACGACTCCAACTGGATTTCGGCAGGCTATGCAGTTTGGTTCCTCCGTGAAGGCAAGTTTCTTAATCAGGCAAGGCTTACGCTTAACACCAGCTGTGCTGTATCAGGTACCGGCTTTTTCATCGCGTCGGATATCTTGGAGGCTGCCGGAGGCTGGAAGTGGCATCTCCTCACTGAGGATATCGAGTTTTCCACTGACTCCATCATCAACGGTACTCGCATCGCTTATTGCCCGACAGCCATTCTCTATGACGAGCAGCCTGTCACCTTCCGCGATTCTTGGAATCAGCGCTTCCGCTGGGCGAAGGGTTTTTATCAGGTGTTTGCCCATTATGCGGGCGGTTTGGTGAAAGGAATGGCTTGCAATCCCAAAGGCTATCGTTTCGCCTGCTATGACATGCTCATGACTATCGCACCTGGTATGCTACTTTCGATCATATCGATTCTCTTTAACAGCATTATCGTGATCTTGGCATTGGCAGGAATGATGTCTGGTGGCATGATGATTGCCTCGTCTCTTTCATCTATTTGTTTCTGCCTTGCCAACTATCTCCTTTTCATGTTTGTGTTTGGTGTTCTAACCACGTTTGTCGAATGGGATTCCATTCGCTCAACCACGGCGAGGAAAGTGCGCTACATGTTCACATTCCCCATCTTCATGTTGACCTATATTCCTATCGCCCTTTGCGCGTTGGTCAAGAAGGGAAATTGGAAGCCTATCCGGCACTCTATATCGGTGGACGTGGCAGAATTCTCCAACTCTTCAGCTAACGTGAGTTCCCTTACAAAGCACTGAGATGCTCAGGAAACGTTAGAACTGAGATTTTCGAGAAACGTTAGATTCGACAGGTTAAGGCTGATCGGTTAAGGCTGATCAGCCTTGTTGCTTATTAGTCACATAACCACATAACCACATAACCACATAACTACGTAGTTACTCAACTACGTATCCACGGAATCACGAAATCGCGCAACCACATAACCACGTAGTTATTCAACCACGTACCACTAAGTTCTCACTCAGACCCGTGCGAAGGTCAGGCAGTATACGCACTTGACACCGCTTCCTTTTAACACGTCGCATGCTGCCATAAGAGTGGCCCCAGTGGTGTAGACATCATCGATGAGTAATACTTCTTTCGGCAGGTCCAGCGTTGACGATAAACCAGAGGGCTTCTGAGAAGAGCCTGCCGTTTTATTGTCGGAATTCGTTTCGCGGAAGTGTTCTAAGAGTTGAAAACGTCCTTTT
>CANRPV010000133.1 GCA_947632575.1 uncultured Eggerthellaceae bacterium
ATCCAAGTCCGGGCACGATCCCGCTGAGTGACCGAGCGACGTTGCGGCAAAGGAACGCGCCGCCCACCACGAAGGCCAGCTCTTTGATGCGCTCCCCGTTAAGAGGCTTGCCATAGGAGGCGGCGATCTGAAGCAACATCTTCGCCTGATTGAGCGTCATGATCGGCAAATCGGCACCGGGAATGAAAAGCACGGCGCCCACGGCCGCATTCTGCAAGGAGGTGGCCATGACGCTATCGAGAGCAAGAGGTTTGCGAACAAAGGCAAACGTCCGTGCCATCGGAAGTTTCTTTTCGCTGCAAGCCGAGATTATCCATCGACCGATGCGCGTATCCAGCGACGCAAGCGACTGATCCGTCAACGCGATGGGCTCAGCTTGTTCGCCCTCGCCTAAGTCGTCGGGTTCCTCATCCTGGAAGTTCGGAGCAGGCATGTTTGGCGCGATTAAATCTCCCAGAGGAATCGGAGAGCCTTCGGCCTCAAGCCGTGCTGAAAGGCTCCGTGGGCTATCCGTCACCACCATGACCGGAGTCTGAGCCATGCGGATCAGCTGGGCCTGCACTCCTATGACCGGAGAAGTGCCCGCGATAATGCACGCCATGTCATCTTGGCTATGCGGAGTGAGCGTCTCTTGATCCAAATACTGCATCGAGACGCGAGCTTTGGGATTTGAGGTGGCAAAGAGGGAGCGTAAATGTCCCACCAATTCGCCAGGAGCGCTTTCGTCGATGTAGAGACTGACGGCGATAGGCGTCGCCTCGGCCTCGTCGGTATCTGCAGCGAACTTAAAAAGTGCTGGTATATCAATGGGAAGCTTCATAACGTCCTCTCTTTCCGAGAAGATTCTGATGCGTACAAACAGAGCCTATCAAACCCAACATGATAAAGTTTACAACCATAAAGGAGGAACCATAGCTCACGAAGGGTAACGGAATACCCGTGATGGGCATAAGCCCACAGGTCATCCCGATATTCTCAAGTATCTGAAAAAGCCACATCCCCACGACGGAGCAGACGATGAGCATGCCGAAGAGATCCTCCGACGCACGGGCGATTCGCACCGATACGAAGACGAGCGCCCCGTAAAGAGCAAGCAACACCACGGCGCCGACAAAACCAAGCTCCTCCGCCAAAATGCAGAAGATGAAATCGGTGGGCGCTTCCGGAAGAAAACCGTAGGTTGCCTGCGTGCCTTGGAAGAGTCCTTTGCCGAACAGGCCACCGGATCCGATGGTCGTCATGGCCTGGTTGAGGTTATAGCCTTCACCCGACACATCCTGCGAGGGGTTCAAAAAGACCGTGAGACGGCTGCGCTGGTACTGCTTGAGCAGTCGGTACTCATAAACCCCCGGCGAGGTCTCGTACTTTAAAAACTCATCGAGAATGAGGATCAGGATAATGGCGGCCACCCCCGCCGCCACGGTTAAAAGCAGATACTTCGGCTTGGCGCCGCCCATCACCAGAGCGGTTCCCGAGATAAACAGATACACCAGACCGGTACCCAAGTCCGGTTGAGTCATGATGCATATAAAGGGGATCAGCAGCAGCCCGACCACCTTGCAGTACTCGCGTGCGTCATCGAGAAGACCCCCATAGCGAGCTATGAGGCTCGCGGCGTAAAGCACGACGGTGACCTTCGCGAACTCACCCGGCTGAATCTGCATGCCGATACGAATCCAGGATTGGGCGCCCATAGCCTTCACGCCGATGATGGGCAGATGAGGGGACAAAATCAGCACCACGTTTATCACCAGCAAAAGGGTGCTCATGGATGCGAAGATGCGATAATCGATGTGCCAGACGATAAGCATCAACACCAGACCCACCGCCGTGCCCGCCAGCTGGCGCGTGAAACTGTAATCGGGGTCATTGGCAGTGGCTGACCAGCAGATGATCAGACCATAGACAACAAGCAGCGTCGCCACGATGATAAGGGGCAGCACGCCTGTGTTGAAACGACTGAAGGCTTTGGGGAGCTTCACCGAGGAAGATCCCGCGGTCCTTACCGTTGATATTTCTGGAAGAGAAGATGCCATGCTTTCCTTCAGATGAGCTTAAGCTCTAGTCCGTACGTCCCTCATGAGTCGCTTCAACCTTAATCGATTTACCAGTTGAGGGATTGACCCGCACGGGAATGACCGACGAGGAACCGTTCTCCACGGCCATAGCGGCTCCAAGTACCTGAGCGGCGACCGGGGCGGCCACGTCCGAACCGCCACCGCCTTGCTCGATCACGCAGGAGACCACGTACTTCGGATCGTCAAAGGGACCATAGGCCACAAACCACGCATCGTCACCACGGTCGGTGTGCTCGGCAGTTCCTGACTTTCCGGCCGCATCGACGCCCGCATTGCCAAAGACACGCGCCGGCACCCCGTTTTCCTGAACTACCCCATGGAGAGCCTCGCGCAAAAACTCCAGATGCTTGGGATCTACATCAAGCTCTTGGATGACCTCCGGCTCGATGCTGACCACAACCTCGTCTTTGCTATTGCGAACCTCTTTGAGCAGGTGAGGCTTGTAGATTTTACCGGTAGCCAGTGCGCCGTAAGCCACGGCAATCTGCAGCGGCGTCACCAATACGTCGCCTTGGCCGATGGTCATGTTGGAATAATCACCACCGCGCCAAGCCGCATCCACGGGACGGTTGCGAAATGCCTCGGCTTTCCATTCCGGCGTCGGTATGCGACCGACGGCCTCATTGGCAAGATCGATACCGGTCGCCTGGCCGAAACGGAAACGCTTGAGATAATCCTGCAGCGCCGTATCCGAGATCTCTCCGGAACCCTGGCCGCCGTGATCGAAGAATGACTTTCCGATCTCGTAAAAAACTGTGTCGCAGGACTGCACGATGCCATCTCGAAGATTGATATGACCATGCCCCGAATGTAACCAGCACATCTGCACATTGCCCGTACCGAATCCATCCCACGCGCCGGAACAATCCCAGATGGAATCCAAATTGATGAAGTCCTGTGCCAAACCAGCCAGCGAGGTGAAGGCCTTGAAGGTGGAGGCTGCCGCGTACTGGCCATTTACCACGCGATTATTGAGCGGCGCATAGGATTCATCGGTGTTGTAGAGATCCCAGATCTCAGATGAGATACCGCCGGTGAAGTTCGTCGGGTCGAAGGTGGGATAGCTGGACATGGCAACGATACCGCCAGTGCGGAGATCCATCACGGCGATGGCGCCTGCCACACCCTTGCCCTCACCGATGATGCCCTGAGGTGCGATGAGGTTGGCGAGAGCCGTATCGGCGATGTATTGAACCCGGCTGTCGATGGTAAGTACCAAGTCGGAACCTTTTGTGGGGCGCGTCTCGCTCACAAGCTCAAGCACGTTGCCTCTCACATCCACCTTGACGCGGCGCTGACCATGGTCGCCGGCGATCAAATGATCGTAGACCGATTCCAGGCCGCTGAGACCCACCGTGTCGATGGCTGATATCTCCCTGCCCTCTTTGCTATAGGCCAGCATGTCGTCGGTGGGAGCGCCGGTGTAACCGAGCACATGAGCCGCCAGCGCCCCATAGGGATAGGATCGCACCGTGCGAGATTCGACGCTGATGCCGGGAAACGCCTCGGCATGTTCGGCGATAAAGGCCACATCGCGATTTCGTACATCGCTTGCCACCACGCGCTGGCTCTGAGCACCACTGGAGGCGTCTTGAATACGCTGGCGCACGACGTTCACGGGAATACCGAGCACCGTGGAGAGTCGCTTCACCACATCGTGGTCGTTTACCACCTCGGCATCGGCCAAAACTGTTTGACTCGTGCGGTTGGTAACCAAAAGATTGCCGGCGCTGTCGTAAATGGCGCCACGAGGAGCGGGAGTGATCACCGTTGAGTAGAGGTTCTGCTCCGCCTCTTTCGAATAGGAG
>CANRPV010000134.1 GCA_947632575.1 uncultured Eggerthellaceae bacterium
GATGGATGCACGATACGCTCCACTACATGCAGACCGACTTCCCGTGGCGTCCGGGCAACCACAACCTGCTCACGTTCTCGATGATGTATACCTTTAACGAGAACTTCATCTTGGCGCTTTCCCATGATGAGGTGGTTCATGGGAAATGCTCCCTCATCGGAAGAATGCCGGGGGATTGGTGGCGTCAGTTCGCGGGTCTGCGGAGCCTCGCGTTCTACCAGATGATGCATCCTGGCGCGAAGCTCAACTTCATGGGCAATGAGATCGCGCAATTTATCGAATGGCGCTACTACGAGGGTCTTGAGTGGTTCCTCGTGAAGGACAACGACACCCATCGCAGTCACCAAAAATTCATCGCCGATCTGAACCGCTTCTATAACGAGCATCCGGCTCTTTGGCAAAAGTCTTACACCTGGGATGGTTTCCAGTGGATCGACGCGGACAACTCTGCCCAGTCCATCATCTCTTTTGTGCGCCGTGGGGAAGATCCCGAGGATGAGCTGGTCATTCTGATCAATTTCGACCCAGCGGTCCATAGTGGATTCCGTATGGGGGTTCCAAGAGAAGGTAATTATAGTGAAATCTTCAACTCCGATGATATAGTCTATGGCGGATCGGGCTATGGGAATCATGGCAAGTTGAGTTCGATGCCGGAACCTTGGCATGGCCAGGAGAATTCCATCGTGCTTGACGTGCCGCCACTTGCCGGTATTGTGTTAAAACGTACGGGTAAGTCGAGCTATGTCCCGAAAAAGAAGCCGCGGAAGAGCACCATCAAGGCCTCTATGGTAAAAGGGGCCGCGGCGCCGACCAAGGCTAAAAAGCCCAAACGTCATAAGACCGTGTCGGGGGCAAAAGCCCCTAAGAAGGGAGTCAATTAAACAGTGCAACCCCTATTCGATTCTAAAGAATCCTTTATAGAACAATATCTTCAAGTTCTCGAGGTCGTTGCGAGTAAGGAATTCAGCAAGACCGACAATTATGAGCGCCTTACTGCCTTGTGTCGCTTGATCGCCTTTAAAGGCCGCTACACGCAAGCGAAAAACGAAAAGGAAATCGCGAGTACTCGAAAGAAGCGCGTCTTCTACTTCTCCCTCGAGTTTCTCATCGGTCCTTTGCTGGAAAACTATCTGCTCAACTTCGGCGTGCTCGATATTGTGCGCGAAGGTTTGGCCGAACTCGGAGGCGATCTTGATGAAATCGCCGCCTGTGAGTGTGACCCAGGTCTGGGCAACGGAGGCTTAGGGCGGCTCGCCGCTTGCTTCCTGGATTCCATGGCAACCCTCGGCATTGCCGGCTTCGGCAATGGATTGCGTTATCGCTATGGCCTGTTCAAGCAGGAGATCGTCAATGGCCGTCAGGTGGAGGTGGCCGACAACTGGCTTGCCCATGGATATCCTTGGGAAGTGCGTCGTCCTGAATCCGCCGAGAAGGTGACCTTTGGCGGCGAGGTGGTTCGTCATCAAGAGGGCGATCGTTACTGGTTTACCCTTGAAGGGGGAGAGACGGTAAACGCCGTGCCCTACGACATCCCCGTCATCGGTTATGGCGGCGGTTGCGTGAACCGCCTGCGCATCTGGTCGGCCGAGCCGGTGGAGGCCAACTTCGATCTGGATGCCTTCAACGAGGGCGATTACGCCAAGGCTTCGAAGTTCCAAACAGACACCGAGGCTATTTCCACCATTCTTTATCCCAATGACGCGGGTGAACAAGGCCGCATCCTGCGCCTTAAGCAGGAGTATCTCTTTGTGGCTGCGGGCATCGGCTCCATCCTTCGCACCTTTAAGCGCGAAAATGGCGATAACTGGGAGCTTTTCCCCGAGCTGATCGCCATCCACACCAACGATACCCATCCGGCCATGTGCGGCGTGGAGCTCATGCGTGTGCTGGTCGATAAGGAAGGCCTTGATTGGGACACCGCGTGGGATATCGTCACGCGAACCATTTCCTATACCAACCATACCGTGCTTCCCGAGGCTTTGGAACAGTGGCCCATCGACGTATTCCGCCGTCTGCTGCCTCGCGTCTACATGTACATCGAGGAGATCGATCGGCGCTATCGTGAGACGTTTTCGACGGATACTCCCGGCTGGTCCCAAGCCCTGCATAAGACCGCCATTCTCTGGGATGGCCAGGTCCGCATGGCGAATCTGTCGATCATCTGCTCCAACTCCGTCAATGGCGTGGCTGAGATTCACACCGAGATCCTCAAGCACGATGTTTTGAAGGATTTCTATGAGCTTACGCCTCAAAAGTTCAACAACAAGACCAACGGCATTTCCCATCGTCGTTTCTTGGGCAACGCCAATCCTCCTTTGAGTCGTTTGATCACCGACGCCATCGGTGACGGTTGGCTGAGCGAGGCATCCGAGCTCAAGCGTCTCGAGGACTTCCAGAACGATCCGGTCTTCCTGGAGAAAATCGGTGAGGCCAAGCGGGAGAATAAGATTCGTTTAGCGCGCTACATCGAAGAGCAGACCGGTGTGGTGCTCGATCCCGACTCGGTCTTTGATGTGCAGGTCAAGCGCTTCCATGCCTACAAGCGCCAGCTGCTGAACGTCTTTAAGATCATGGATGTCTATAACCGCATCATCAGTGATCCTAACTTCCGGCCTCGTCCGACGTCATTTATCTTCGCCGGCAAAGCGGCCCAGGCCTACACCTTTGCCAAAGAGGTCATTCGCCTCATCAATTCGGTTGCTGACGTCGTGAATAACGATCCAAGAACCGAAAACCTTATTAAAGTGGCCTTTGTTCCCAACTTTGCCGTATCCAACGCTCAACTCATCTATCCTGCTGCTGAGATTTCCGAACAGATCTCCACGGCTGGCATGGAGGCCTCTGGTACCTCCAACATGAAGCTGGCGATGAACGGCGCGATCACTCTCGGGACCCTCGACGGTGCGAACATCGAAATCGCTCGGCTGGTAGGGGAACAGAATATGAAGATATTCGGCCTTACGGTTGAAGAGGTTAACAAGATCAAAAGCGGCGAGAACTACTACGATGCGTGGAATGCCTGCCATTCCGATCCTGAACGGGTCGGAAAGGTGGTGGATCAGCTCGTCGATGGCACCTTTGGTGCCCTTTCGGGCAACTTCAACACCATCTATGACGGGCTCATGCACTCAAATGATGCTGACCTCGTGCTCAAGGATTTCCATAGTTATGTGAATGCTTGGGAGGAGCTGCTTGAGGTCTATGGCGATGCTGCCCAGTGGAACCGTATGGCGCTTCTCAATACGGCCAATTCCGGTTACTTCTCATCGGATCGCACGATCCGTGAATATGCGAAGGATATCTGGCATGTGAACTGGCGCGAAAGCTAAGAGGCAGGCCGCATGGCGGCCTCGCCTTCAGCTGCGCGGAAGGTAGTGAAAGGAGTTGAAGATGAGCAAGAAGGAGTGCATAGCCATGCTTCTTGCCGGTGGCCAAGGATCTCGTCTCGGCGCCTTGACCCGATCAATCGCGAAACCGGGTGTTTCTTTCGGTGGCAAGTTTCGCATCATCGATTTTTCGCTTTCGAACTGTGCGAACTCCGAAATCTACACCGTGGGGGTGCTCACCCAGTATCGGCCCTGTCTACTCCATAGCTACATAAGCACCGGTGCCGCATGGAATTTGGACGAGAGCAACGGCGGCGTGTCGATACTTCCGCCTTACGCTACCGAGTCCGGTGGCTCCTGGTATGAGGGCACCGCTGATGCGCTCTACCGCAATCTCGACTACATCGCGGCTCAAGATCCTGAGTACGTGGTCATCTTGTCCGGCGACCATCTCTATCGCATGGATTATCGGGACATGTTGAACTGCCACAAGAAGCACAATGCCGACCTGAC
>CANRPV010000135.1 GCA_947632575.1 uncultured Eggerthellaceae bacterium
CATGAGCGATTTCGTCGTCACCTGCGTGGATCTCTTCAAGGGTTTTGAGGTCTTTGATCTTAAGACCGAAGGTGACTTCCTTGCGATGGTGGCGCCTGGCCGCTATCCGGTGTGCGATTCTAACTTGGCTCGCTTCGTGCTCGAGGATTACGAGTTCGATTGCGCCCAGGTCACCGATGAGATTGAAGAGTATACCGTGGGTCACTCGGCGGCGTTTTTGGCGCGTGCACGCCGCAGCCAAAGACCCTACATGACCGCCGCTTTGGCACGCATCAACGCTTCGTGGAACAATCTGAGTCAGAAGGCGCGCTATGCTTCCGCCAAGGTGGGTTTAAGGCCGATGGAGCTCAACCCCTACCAGAACAACCTGGCCCAAGCGGTGGAGCTCGTGGATGTTATCGAGCGCTGCACCGACCTTTGCCTGCGTCTGGCGCGCGATGATTTCGCGGAATCGAGCACGCCGGTGCCGTTTGAGATCAAGGCTGGTTATGGCGTGGGCTTTACCGAGGCTCCTCGCGGATCTCTCTTCCATGTGCTTGACATCGACGGGGAAGGGCGCATCAAAAACGCGTCGATTCTCACGCCGACCGCCCAAAACATCGCCAATATGGAGCAGGATATGAAGACCTTGGCTCAATCTTTGGTGGATGAGGGTAAAAGCGCCGATGAGGTTCGACTTGAGGTCGAGAAGCTGGTACGCGCCTATGATCCGTGCCTCTCTTGCAGCGTACACTAGGGCTGAACACTAGGTTTGAACAGGGATTTCTCGATCAAGTCTCGAGCAAGTCGGTTTCGTTGGGAAAACGGCCTTTTCTCCAAAGAGTGTCGTTAGGGTATCTGAAAGGGTATCTGACCTTGGCATTACCCCTTGCTCACCCTGTGGATTTTTCCTATGGGCTCTGCGGCTATGCTAATATTTAACTTCGTATGAATTGAAACATGAGCTGTGTGATTAAAAGGAAAAGTCCGCATGGCCTTTATGGACATATTTCAGGGATTGACCGGCCAAATGTCAGCCGACATGGCTATCGATCTTGGAACCGCAAACACCTTAGTGGCAATTACCGGCCAGGGCATCGTCATTAACGAGCCTTCGGTTGTGGCCATCGAGAAAAGCACCCACCGCGTGCTTGCCGTTGGCCACGAAGCCAAAAACATGATCAACCATACGCCCGAGGCGTTCTCGGCCGAGCATCCTCTTAAGGATGGCGTCATCGCTGATTACGATGTCACCGAGGCCATGCTCTCGGCGTTCATCAATAAAGCTTCGGAGCGCAAATATCCTTGGCAGGCCAAGCCGCGTATTGTGATTTGCATTCCTTGCGGAGCCACGTCGGTTGAGAAGCGCGCCGTGTTCGAGGCGGCCATTCAAGCCGGTGCTCGCCAAGCCTATCTGATCGAGGAACCCATGGCCGCGGCCATGGGAGCCGATCTTCCCGTGACCGAGCCTACCGGGTCTATGGTGGTTGACATCGGTGGCGGTACCACCGAGGTAGCCGTCATCTCACTCGGCGGCATCGTGACCTCGTCCTCCCTGCGTTTGGCGGGAAATCGTCTGGACGAGGCCATCGCTATGCATCTGAGGGATCTTTTGGGTATCAAGATCGGTGAGCGCACAGCAGAGGTCATCAAGATTAAAATCGGCTCAATCTTGCCTTTCGAGGATGGACGTGAGCGTGACATGATCATCTCCGGCCAAGACGTTGACACGGAGCAGCCCAAAGAGGTGACCATTCAGTCGGAGGACGTGCGCGCGGCGCTGCAGGCGCCCATCGAAGAGATGGTCGTGCACATCAAGGACACGTTTAAGAAAACCAATCCTGACCTGGCCTCTGACATCATCCAAAACGGCATCTTGCTCACCGGTGGCGGTGGTTTACTCTCGGGTTTGGATCGCTATTTCACGAACATGCTCGAGATCCCGGTTTGGGTTTCTGAAACGGCTTTGACCAACGTGGTATCCGGATGTCTCAAAGTGCTCGAGACTCCAACGGCACTGCGGCAAACGCTCATGCGCTCTCGATAGGATCTTTTTTCTGCCTACATGGTGCCTCGTATGCAAAACAATAGATCGCCGCTGACCAGCCGCGCTCTTGTCATCGTTTTACTGGTTTTATCGCTTGTGAGCATAACCTTCTATTCCCGTGAGGACTCAGAAGGCTTTCTCCATGCTATCCAAAACGGCGTCTCCGGCGTCGTCGCTCCCTTGAAGTTTGTAGGAACGGCCGCCGGCTCGGTCGGTGAAGGGCTTGCCACCTCCATCAGTGATGCCACCGCCGATGAATCGACGCTTTCCGGTTTGCGTCAGCAAAACTCTGAGCTGCGCTCTCTCTTGGCTCAGGCTGAGGAATATCGCATCAAGTCTCAGGAATACGAGAAGCTTCTCGAGATCAAAGACACCTTCTCCGTCGTAGGACCTGCCGCTCATATCATCGGACGCAGCACTGATGCCTGGAATCAAACCATTACCATCGATGTGGGCTCTGATGAGGGAGTAAGCGCCGGTCTTACGGTTATGGGAACCTCCGGCGTCATCGGCCAGGTGGTCGCCGCCGAGCCCGCCTCCTCAACGGTGCGGCTGCTGAGCGATCCGAGCTCCGGGGCCGCGGCCATGATTCAGTCAAGCCGCGTCGAGGGAATTGTGCGCGGATCCTTGGACGGTCTCCTCTACCTGGAGAATGTGGCAGCCGACGTGGCGGTCAACGTAGGCGATGTGGTGCTTACCAGCGGTTTAGGCGGCAGCTACATTCGTGGTCTTATGATCGGAACCGTCGCTCGCGTAGAGGGCAATCTGGGAGATGTGACCCGTCTTATCATCGTGACGCCCAATCAGACTGTATCGGCGATGGAAGAGGTTTTGGTCGTGGTAAGCGCTGAAGCTCCGAGTATCGCCTCCCAAACTCCCTCCAATGATTCAGGGGGTGAGAGCTCATGATCGATGAACGGTGGCGTTTCGGCGTTGTCATAGGTGCGGTCATAGCGACACTACTCCAAATACTTCTCGCCCCGAATATCGCCGTGCTTTCGGCGGAGCCGAATTTCTTGGCGACCTATTGCATCATCGTTACCTTGCTTATGCCTCAAGCGGTCTCCCCGGTGCTTCCCTTTGTACTGGGTTTGCTCTTCGATCTCATGGGTGGCGGTCCGGTGGGCGCGATGGCGTTCGTCTTGATCATCGTGACTCAGCTTGCCGGCGTCATCTATCGAAACGTGGCGAACGATACGGTCTTCGTGCTGCTCAGTGTTTTGTTCGCCAGCCTCTTTATTATGGAGGTCTTATATAGCATTTTGTTAATGGCTTGTGGTTTAAACGTCTCGTTCATTGACGCGTTTATCTATCGGGCACTACCGTGTGCACTATACGATTGTTTCGTCGGCGTGATTCTCTACTTTATCGCTGCTCGATTCTTGGTTGGTCGGTGGTCTCAGCCAGAAAGACCAAGAACGCTTGGCTAGGAGGTGAGCTGATATGACTGAGGCGATAATCGTTGCCGTCATTGTGGCTCTCCTCGTCCTCGCTCTTATTCTCATCACGCTGAGGGTTAGCGCGAACAAGCGAGCAGCCGGAAATTCGACCATCAAGCGCCAGGTGCAGGAGGTAAGCACCTTCGGCGTGGGCTCATCGCCCTTTGAGAACAACTCCGCGGCCCGAAGTGCTGGTCGTGGGGAGGTGGTGGTTCCTCGGGGACCTTCGACGGCGAAAAAGCCCTCCGACGGCCTGCGCGGGCGTTTCTTGGCCCTCGGCGTGCTAGCCGCCGGCATCTTCGGTTCGATCACCGCTAAGCTGTGGTCCATGCAGGTGCTCTCATCCTCCTCCTATTCGAAAGACGCGGA
>CANRPV010000136.1 GCA_947632575.1 uncultured Eggerthellaceae bacterium
GCCAGACGGCGCCCACCGTGTCGTTTATCCCTGAGATGGCGGTCTTTGACCTGCCCATGGCCTTCGCCACCTCAAACGGGGACGATATCGATCTTGTGCTCAACGGCGAGAACGCCTTTAGCGAGGGACTTCAACAGGCCTATAAAAACGCCGGCCTCCACCTGCTCGGTTTTCTCCAAAATGCTACCTACCGTTTGACTACGTCAAACGTCGAGCTTCGCGATCTCGCTGATTTCAAGGGTCTGCAGATTCGAACCATGGAGAACTCGAATCATATGGCTTTCTGGCAGGCGATCGATGCGGAGCCTACACCTCTCGCCTGGTCAGAGCTTTATATCTCCCTTCAAAATGGAACGGTTGACGCCGAGGAGAATGCCGCGGACAGCTGTCTCGGCGCGAGTTTCCAGGAGGTCCAGGACTATCTCGCTTGCACGAACCACATCCTCTACTGCAATCAGGTATGCATCAACGACGAAGCTTGGGAAGAGCTTGACCCAGCCTATCAGGCAGCTTTGAGTCAAGCGGTGGATGAGGCCATTCAATACATGCGCCCCCAGATGACTCAAATCGACCAGGAGAGCAAAGATGCCCTCGTGGCAGGCGGTATGGAGCTTATCGAATACGATGATTCGTTCTTCGAAGAGGTTTTAGCTCTCGATAGCGTCCAGGCGCTCTATGCCAACATCGATGAGCAGGCGAAGGGCTTGGGTAGCGTGCTCATGCAGCAGCTTTAGGGCAAGAGAGTTTTTTGCGTGGCCCTATTAGTTTGGTCAGCGTGCTGATGCAGCAGCTCTAATGCCAGGGAATATAGGCTAAGAGGCAGCACGCGATAAAGCCGCCGACTACAAAGCCGAATATGCCATTGGCGATGGTGGGCCGCAGCTTTGAGAGGCCGTCGCAGGTAAAAGGGAAGATGAGCCATACGTAGAGCATGGCGACAAGGCCGATGAAGATGTCGTTAACAAGCCACGCCTGTCCGAAGATGTTTAGAGGAAGTTGGGAGTTATCCCAGTAGGGATAGACGCCCAGCTCATCGGGTTGGTTGACCATCCAGCCGATGATAAGCTCGAGAAGCATGCTCAAAATGACGGCGTAGACAAAAGATTCCAGCACGGCGCCCCAGAGAGCCTTGCGACGTGCGCTCATGTGCTCCTTAAACGGTTCGATGAGAAAGGTCATCACGGCCGCGCCGCTTCCGTAGACCCAGTAAGGATGATACCAAGGGTCGGTCCAAACGTCGTAGTCGTCAGCGACGATATCAAAGAGCGCATCCATAGCCAGGCAGTAGGGGATTTCGAGCCAGTGGCCAACGATGTTCAAAACGCAGAAACAGATTATGAGCGCTCGCCAAAACTGCCAGGTAAAAGGTGCGAAATACCCAATTTCGAAATTCTTTGTTATCTTCGGTAATCGCATGTCTCAAATCACTCTCGCACCTCAGAGAAAAGAAGGATCCTGATCAGCGTACAATCGCTTATCAGGATCCCTCTCTATCTCGGGTCAGGATCCCTTCTGACCTTAAGATGGGATCCTTTTAAGCTGTTGGCTCGCAGTTATCCAGCTAGCGATCACCCAGCTAGCGATCACCAAGCTTTCAGCCGCTCGCCACGCAGTCGTCTAACTAGTGGTCGTTTGATCCAAAAGCATTTGCCATATGGAGGCTACGCTCAAAGAGCACGGCACCCAGAAGGTCGTTGGTGAGAGCCTGAACCTTGTCGGAGAGCTCTTGGTTGGCCTCTTCGAGGATGGCGATGGCGGCCTCATTGTCCATGTCGGTCGGATCAATGCCCTTTTCGGCCTCCAGCTTTTCAAGAGCGGCATCGGTCGCATGGAGCGATTCGTAACCAGCAGCCATAGTCTCTTGCTGATAGTTAGAGATTGCGGACATGTTGGCGAAGTACTCCGGGTCGGCCAAAGCAGCGATGAGCCTGTTCATCCAGTACAAGCTGTCAGTGGTGACATCAAGGGTGGAGGTGAGGAAATGAGGGATATTCTTCACGTTGCTAAACACCGCGACGGCAGTGTTGAAGGGGCCGGATCCAAAGGCTACCCACTGGACGCCCTGAGCGACCTTGGGAGCATAGGGGCGGATGTTGAGCACGGAGCATTCGCAAGTACGGTTGATACCGATGTTGCGGTACTGATGGCGACTCTCCGGTGTTCCAAGATTGCCGTAGCAGTTATAGATGGTGCCATCATAGGTGGAGGACAGCATGTCCTTGACGTCCATGGCTGAGATCTTGTACTCGGGCACCATGCACCAAGGCAGATCCATGCTTTGCTCATGATAGATGGCATTGGGACCATGGAACTCGGGAGAGCTTGGGTTGATCCGTCCATAGAGATACCACGCGCGCGGATTGTTGTAGACCATATCGAGCCAGGTACGGCTACTGAACGCATCGCGAGGATTAAAGACGGCGGGGATGCCATTAAACTGATCGCCAACCTGGGACTCGTCTGTACCCATGGTCACGTCGAGATGGTTATCCGCCATCCACTGAGGCAGATCAGCACTGCACATGTAATCCTTCTGAGCGCCGAGGGCATCGGTTAGATCCATCTTGTCGATGCCCATGCGGTTCGGCTGAATCACGTAGCAGTCATCGGGCACACGACGAGCGATCCAGTGATGGCCGCCGATGGTCTCGATGTACCAAACGTCTTTATCGTCTCCGAAAGCGACGCCGTTCATCTCATAGGTGCCATAGGTCTCAAGTAGAGAGCCCATGCGCTCTACGCCCTCCTTGGCGGTGTGAATGTAGGGGAGGATGATGGTGACCAGGTCTTCCTCTCCGATGCCGCCCGGAGTCTCCGCCTTATAATCCGGATCTCCGGGATTTCCCTGAGCCGGCTGATAAGCGATAAGCGGGTCAGCGCCGAGCACCTTGGCATTGGATGAGATGGTCTCTGTGGCAGACATGGAGACGTTAGCGGCGTTGATACCCGCTTCTGCCCAGACACCATCGGATTTATCGGTATTCGGAACACACACGTAGCGTAGGGGATTGTCCGGCAGCTCAATGGTGAGGTGGCTGTTTACCCCGGTGTATCTGCGCGGTTGATCCTCAGGCTCAACCGCCACCATATTCTTAGCGTTAAACGATCCGTTTTCGCAATCTTCATTTCTGGCGATGATGGTAGATCCATCATTTGTGGCTTTTCTTCCCACAAGCATTGTCGTGCAGGCCATGATGTCTCCTTACCTCAAGTTCCTACCCGTAAAGGGTCTATGGGTTAACGTTGCTTTTGATATACACCTTTCCTAGCGAGATAAGTGCGAAGCGGCTGAGCCGTCATCAAACGGATGAGCTGCGGTGATAAAGAGGTAGCCAAAACGGTTCAATAACAACTAGGTTCCCCATCGCCATGATGAGCGCATCACCGTCCATAATGCTGGTGACTCGATCATGCTGATGACTCGATCGTCCGAAGGAGAAATCATGGGAGCCGAAGCCAGTTCAAACCCAAATAACACGACAAACGACGCGACAAAGAGCGCGACAGATGATATGGCAAAGAGCGCAATAAATGACGCAATAAATAACACGACAAATAATGCGACTGACCTTAAGATTGGCCTCAACCCAGAAGGCGAAATCCAAGATTATGGCCAGAGCTTCGAGCGGCGCATATCGCGTATGTCGCCTTTTGAGCTAAAGGATCTTTTGGTCTCCTTTGCGAAGGAGGGGAGCGAAAAGTCTGCGCATACCTTCCTCAATGCCGGCCGTGGCAATCCCGACTGGATCGCGACGCTTCCTCGTAAGGCATTCTTTATGCTCGGCAAG
>CANRPV010000137.1 GCA_947632575.1 uncultured Eggerthellaceae bacterium
TTTCTGACGCCCATTTCACTACGTGACGCAACGTCACAAGCAACCCCTGACGTAAGGTGATTTTTTCAATTGTGGACGATAGCGCATTGTGGAGCTCTATGGCAACGCGCTGCAGAGGGGATATGATTTCAGGTTGCGCGTCAGATTGTGAAAGCAACTAAGGGGTTATTGGCGGTGGGTTGGCATTTTCAATAATTTATAGAAAAATTTATCTGTTGTAAAATATTTAAAGAAACCAAGATTTAATTAACCTTATGAAATAGGTGATGTCGATGACCTTTGAATGCACAGTGAAACAATGCGCTGAACGGTTGGGCATTACCGAACAGCGAGTCTACCAATTGATTAAGGAGGGGCTGCTGCCCGCCGAGAAAGTGGCCGGTCGCTTTTTCGTGGAAGAAGAAGCCGTCGAAGCACGCCGCGAGTCCAATCCGACGGCGGGACGTCCCGCCAAGAGAGCCCACGCGCATATCTCAAGTTATACCTTGATGAATCGACAATATGAGGTGTTTGACCTTGTCTATGATGAGGACGCGTCTGAATTTTCGTCGGTAGGAACGATTTATGACCTTGCACGAGCGCCATTTGGGCTCACATCGCCGCGAGGCAGCAGGGTCTCATTGCGAGAGTTGACTTCATGGTGGGCGCATCGGTCGATTCCTCTTTCTCGGCAGGGAATGGAAGAAAAGTTGGCGTCGCTTGGCGTAGTCGATCCATCTCGTATTCCGTTTAAAAGTCTTGGCCTATCCCTTTCCGACCAATATTGGTTGCGCCCTGAAGGTGAGTCCATAGCTTGGGATTCGGTCAATTTTTTCACCAATCATTTTGGAGAACTTGAGACTGGGGACTGGTTATCGCAGGTTGGACTCAGATCGCCCGATAATACGTCCGAGGGTCAGCTGCCGAAGCGATGGACAAAAGAAAACGATGCTCCCATGCTCCTTAAGGGAGGTGGCTCATTAAATCAAGAACCTTACAACGAGGTTGTCGCTACCGAACTCTTCAGTCGAGTGCTGCGAGAGGATGAATATGTTCCTTACGAGATTGGAGAGCTTTCCTCGGGCGAGAAGATAAGCCGATGTGCGAATTTTCTCACGGATGAGGAAGAATACATTCCGGCTATGCAGGTGCTGAAAGCTAAGGCACGGGATAATTCTCGCGATGATTTCCGACATTTCCTGGAATGTTGTCAGCGGCTTGGGGTTCACGATGCCGAGCTTAGTCTGGCGAAGATGATCGTATGTGACGATATCTTAGGGAACACGGACAGGCATTGGCGTAATTTCGGCTTGATTCGCAATGTCAATACGTTGGAGTACCGAATGGCTCCGCTGTTTGACACTGGTAATAGCATGTGGATTCATCTTTCGGAAGAAGCTCTGCAAGCAGGAGACTTCGAGTTCTCGACAAAACCGTTTTATGCAGACCCAAACAGGCAGCTGCGGCTGGTGGAGGATTATTCATGGCTTCAAGTTGAGAGACTTGATGGTTTTAGTGAAAAAGCGGGGGAGATCCTTTCGGAAAATCCCTATCTTCAAAAGCGCATTCCCTTTATTCGACAAGCTATAGATTGGCGTATCGGTCGAATCAAGGTAATCGGCACTTAGGGTTTATTTGCAAAAGAACGATTCAAACATCTTGACCCTCACGTCGCGTCATAGCGCAAACTTGCTGCCGGAGGTGCTATGAGCAAGTACAACTACGCCATAAATGACATGCCGAAGGTTATTATGTTGATGATTGCTTTATAGCTAGCTACAGCAGCGGAGTTGATCGATTGATGTCGTACTCGTCATTCGCTCAATCAGAGTTTCTCCTCGATATATTCTGGTAAGTACTTGCGAAGCATGGGCAGAGCAAAGCGTAATTTATCTCGACCGTTTGTTTCTATGACACCTTGTTCAAGCAGCCTTTTCCGATAGGTGGAAACATAACTTGAAGATTTGCCGAGGCGCTTTGCCAGCTCGGCCGGAACGCTTCCTTTTTCATCCACGAGCATTGCGGCAAGAAAGCGCACATCTCCCTCAGAAAGATCGTCGAGGGTGGGATCGAGAATTCGATACGTGAAGTCGTTTCGGGCAAGATCAATGCCGCGTTCAACGGCTGGTAGGTCAATAACCCGATTATCGCCGGAAACTTCCCAAAAACGATATCCAACCAGCTGAAGCATGTAGGGAAAGCCCTCAATCGCTGAAGCAGCCACATCGACGGCATCGGCACTGATGTCCTTGCCGCCGTCTTTTACTGTTTCAATAAGCGCCTCGCGAACTTCGTAGGTCTCGATGGGGCGAAGATGGTACTGGTTTGCGCGTCGCAGGAAAGAAACCGACTGATCCCTCAGCAGATTCGACACACGGAAAGGAAGACCCGCCATAAGCAGAGCCACTTTTCGATCTTCTCGAATGAAATGTTGGTAGGCGGCGGTTAACTGGATCATTTCATCAAGGTCGGGATTGACCTCATCAATTGTTATCAGGACGCCTATTGCGCACTCATTGAGTTTTTCGATTATCTGCGTCATCTTCGTACGCCAGCTTTTCGGCTGCTTAATGATGTTCTGCCAGGAAATACTTGCCAGCTTCCCAAGATTAATTTGCGTTCTCTTGCGTGCTTCCTGAAAATCGATGAACTGCCGTGCTTGATTTTCGATTTGGTCGAGCAGCTCATCTTGCATGCCCGCCAAGGCGGTTACATTAAGCGAAAGCCAACCGTTTTGAGCCGCTAGGTTGGAAAGTGCCGTGAGTAATATCGTTTTTCCGGTACCACGTGCCCCCACAAGAAGTGTCGTAAGGTTCGGATCACGTAATTCTTGGCCGAAAGCTCGGTCCATGGACTGAATAAGTTCATGGCGCCCGGCGATACAGACGGGAACATGACCGAAATCAGGCGTAAAGGGATTAAGCATGGATTCTCCTACTGATTACTTTCGAACATAGTACTTACCTTTGATTCCATTATAGTCGGTTGATTTCTTTTGTATTCCTTGATTTCTTTTGTTATTGTTGACTTCATTTAGAGAGCATTTCCTTAGTAGATGAGTATGGAGCGAAAAACGGATACGCCAACGATAACATCTACGAGATTGCATCACGAGATTTATATGTCTGACGCAAGAAGAGGCGCCCTTGAAAAATGGAAGACGGTTTTTGCGCATCCAATTAAAAGAAACAGGTAAGCGTTCTTGACCCTCACGTCGCGTCATAGTGCAAACTTGTTGCCTGAGGTGCTATGAGCAGGAAAAACTACACGGTGAAGGAGCTCGCCGAACTCTCGGGTGTGAACTTGCATACGTTGTACCACTACGATAGTGCAGCAGGGGAGGGCGCGACGGAGTTTTTCGTAGAGGTGCTACTCGCGAATCTATAAGTTGTTTGTGGCTTCTGCCGCCACCTCACGGGCCTGCTCGACCCATCTATCGCGGAATAGCTCGCAGGCCACGGGGTCAGGTGCGGTGGGTTCGTCCGGATGAAACAGATGGGTACGGTAGCGAAAGCCGCCCACGCAGACGTTGGCATAGGAGCAGCGGGCGCACGTGGGGTTTGCGCGAAAGTAGTCTTGGGCGGTGAGGCTCAAATAATCGAGAAAGGGCGAGTCAGTGAGCACGTCTGCGAGAGGCGTTTGGCTGAGTAGTGGGAAGGGCTGTTCTGTCAGATGCGCCTCAAATCCCGTGCCCGCAAGTACCATGGAAGGCATAAACCGACCTTCGGGCGAAAGATAAGGTTCGAGTCGCTCTGATGCCATGAGCCGGTAGGTCGTAGG
>CANRPV010000138.1 GCA_947632575.1 uncultured Eggerthellaceae bacterium
TGAAGGGAAAATGACTCCCATGACGATCGTCGCGCCCGTTCCGGTCGCGAACTTGTCCAAGACTTGTCCAGACGATAGGCCGATACCTGCTGGCTAACCCCTATGACGCTCCACTTCTATGGATCTACCTGTTGGCGAAATCGGTGTCTTGCGAGAAGTCTTCGCGCCGATGCTGCTCCTCAGAGCTTCCAGCCGCATGGCTATTGATTTGATGTTCGATCGACTGATTCGTTAGCTCTCAGCTAAGTCACTCAGCCGTGGCATGCATCAGAATCTTCCCCAAGCATTGACGTCTTCGATGGGAGCTTCCATGGGCAACCAGCCAGAGAAGAAGGGCATGAACTTCCCGAGCGGGGAGTCGCTGCAGCAGGTTGTGAACGTCGTCAACGAGGCCGCTCAGGCTGTCGATGACAGAAAACGGACGATTGTAGATAGCTCGATTCCGGATGTCCTCCTCGGGGCCGTCGGAGCAGGAATCGGGGGAGTCGGCTCCTTCGTAGCTCTCTACGGACTCGGCACGGTCGGTCTCTCAGCCGTCGGCATCACGACTGGCCTGGCCACTGCGGGGGCCATCGTCGGCGGTGGCATGGTCGCGGGGATATTCGTGCTCGCGGCGCCGGTCGCTGTGCTCGGGGGAATCGGCGTCGGCGTCGCCTCCCATCTGAGGAACAAGCAGCTGCGCCAGGAGAAGGAGCGTCTCTATAAGGTCGCACTCGAGAAGCACCAGGCCATCATCGAGGCGCTGAAAGACGAGACCGACGCGAGCAGGGAGCGCTTGGACTACCTCCAGAGCCTGAACGTCCTGCTCGAGCGGGCAGTTAGGGATCTCAACCAGGACCTCGGCACTGAAAGGGCGGCCTGACCATGGCTGAGGGGAACGAGGTCGACAGGGTCCTCCTGTACCAAGACGGCCTGCTATCGGAGATCGAGGCTTCCGACACCTCCAGAGTTGAGGAGAGGATCGAGGCCAGCGAGTCGCTACTAGCAGAGCTCGGCTACGAGCTGCCCAGCATCCCTGCTCGGACCACTCCCAAGCGGTCGACGCGGCCGCTCGTGATGCCAACCTGGGACGAGCTTTGCCATAAGGCCACGGAGGCGGTCGGCACCGAGGCCGACGTCGAGTCGCTCTTCACCGAGGACGAGCTCCGCGAGAACGCCCTCATCGTCAGGAGACTGAACGACGAGTACGACCAGATCCACCGGCTGGACAAGTTCGATGTCGCCATAGCCGCCGTGGCGGGGCTCCTCGCCGGAGCGGTGGACGTGCTTCTCGTCGGTATTCCCAAGAAGACCCCCGGCGGCCTCAAGGCCGGACCGCTCTCGAACTACATCCGCGACGCCTTCGACAGGAGGTTCCCTGCGGACGAGATGGAGAGGCTCGCCAACTCGAAGGTGAGCAAGGTCCCCTTCGACGCCCAGGACAACCGGAACACCACCGTCTGGGTCGAGGGGCTCTCGTCCTACTACCACAGGCTCCTGTCGCTCGGACACGACCCGCTCCTAGGGTTCGTCTTCGGCGTCGCGGACATCCTCACCGGGCGAATGACGACAATCGACAAGGCGGGCAGGATCGTCTCGCAAGCGATGGGCGTCTACACGGACCGCACCGAGGCGGACGTCTTCGCCGCCATCGCCAAGCAGGTGGCCCACCTCGCATCGGACCTGACCACCTCCATGGGGCTGCCCGCGCCGCTCATGGGACTCTTCAACCTCATGCAGTTCGGGAAGATCGGCGAGTACGAGCAGACGGTCGCCGAGATCGTGCAGGGCATGTACTACGAGGGCTACGACTTCGTCCACTTCTGCTCCATGGCCGTGAGCACCATGCTCGTCGAGGTGGTCGTCAGGGTGTGCTACGCCATCAAGCGAATCCGGGAGGGGACGCCCGTGAGGGACGCCATCCCACTCACCACGAACCACGAGAGGATGCCCAAGCTCGCCACCATGCTCTTCATCGGGCACTCCGCGGCGACGGCCATCAACGCCGGCAAGGTCTGCTTCACCGAGAACCCGATGGCCATCAACTATCCGCAGTGGATCGCCTTCGCCAAGTATTCCTACCAGCAGCTCAAGTGGGGTCTGCTGACCAAGCCGAAGCTCAGGGACCGCTACGTGCGGGATGCGATAGACGACGAGCTAAAAGCCGTCTGTGAACGAATCGACCTGTTCTATGACGGGTTGAGGGAAGAGGGACTGGTCATCGTATCTGATGTCGATGCCGTGTGAACTCACACTAGCGGCAATAAACGAAATGCGATTCTAATAACCCATATCCACTACATCCCAACGGACTTACCTAACCGGCACAGCATCGTCAATTCCGCTGAATCCGTGGCGAAGGAGTATATCCGCCAGGTCGGCGCCGCCGATGAGGCGGACGCGCGGTGTTTCCCTCTCGGCCAGCTCCACAACCTCGTCAGGGAAGTCTGCGGTGGATACTAGCCACGCCTCTGTGGCCATCTCGTCGTCCGGATTCGCCTCCGCCCTTTGGGCTGCGTAGCGCGATACCTGCTCGACACCCCAGGAGCCGGTCTGTCCCTCGTGGCACTTCGCCTGAATGTAGACGCGGAGGTTGAGGTCGTCGAATTCGGCGACGACATCGGCGTCGGCTCCGTCCCTCTTGCCCGACTCGTTCTTCGCCGGCTTCCATGCCCTGTTCGCACCGAGCTTCTCCTCGGCAACCCACTTCACGAGGTCCTCCAGTTGGTTAGGGTCAATCCTCTTGTGGAGGATGCCGAGGACCTCCGGAACGAGTCCCTGTCGTAGGTAGTCACTAATCGGAACCGGTGCCTCCATCGACAGGGCTTCCCGGACAGCGTTTCCATCGGCGTGGCAGGTAGTCCCACGGTATCTCAGGTTCTTCTTGAGCTCGGGCGGTAGGATTGTCCGGCGCATCACCTTGAGCCTCTTGACAGGACGAACGAACCCAACGTCGTAGGTATGGCGCTTGCCATCAGACGCAATGTCATAGATGCCGGCATCGTCAAGATGAATGTCTCCGGGAAGCGACTCGACCACTTCAACGGGGAGCTCTGTAACAGGCACAGCATCGCCGAGCAGCTCGAAAAACCCTATGTCCTGGCTGTTGATCAACGGGGTCACGAAGATGTCGCCCACTGCAGCTTCTTGCTTGTAACGACGAAACGACGGGCCGTTATTCCTGTTGCCTCGCTTTATCGCTTCGTTCACGGGATTATCCAGAGGTCCTTCTTCTACGAGACACTGCCAACCTGTGTTCGTCCATCCCCTATCTAGGAGACCATAACTGATGGAAGGGTTTTCCTCCGTTGATCTTACTTTGTGTATCCAGTAGTTCACTGGGCCATTCCCCCTTCGTTCTTCGTAGTCCGAGACGCCACACCGAGTGTACATGTGTCTCTGACAATCACGTATACGAATAGTAGGATTCGTCTACTTATGGTTCACGTTTTTGATACGTTATATAGACAGTCGATTACGAATCATCTTCACAGAAGACGTAATAAGGCATTACACATTGCAGTCGGTTCAACGTCTAAGCTTTTGAACAAGTGCACTGAACCTTCTTTGCTGTTTCTGATCGAGTCTGCTCCTGAAAAAGAGAGTCTCGCCCCGGACGAACATGAGCTGGTAGTCCTCCGATGTCACCCCTCCACCAAGCGAACGCCTGAAGAAGGGCTCACGAAGTCCGATTGCCTTCGATGTTTATGGTCAACTAGAAGTTAAGAACTCGGTCATTCAATTTTTTAGAGTTTGGACATGAGCGTGCATGCCGGCCC
>CANRPV010000139.1 GCA_947632575.1 uncultured Eggerthellaceae bacterium
ATCCATGAATTGCGAGAGCTGGGAGGAACCGAAGAACTCTTTGATGGCGGCCACGATCGGGCGGATGTTCACCAGAGACTGCGGAGTGATCTCGTCCGGCTCCTGCATGGACATGCGCTCCCGAACCACGCGCTCCATACGGGACAGGCCGATACGGAACTGGTTCTGGATCAACTCGCCCACCGTGCGGATGCGACGGTTGCCGAAATGATCGATATCGTCGGTCTTGTAACCCTCTTCGCCATCATGGAGCGCGATGAGGTAGCGCATGGTGGAGACGATGTCCTCTTGCGTGAGGGTCGAGGAATCGTTGTCGGGGTCAAAGCCGAGCTTCTTATTGATCTTATAGCGACCGACCTGAGCCAGGTCATAGCGCTGAGGGTTGAAGAACAGGCCATCGATCAGCGTACGAGCGGAATCGATCGTGGGCGGCTCACCGGGACGGAAGCGCTTGTAGAGCTCGATCAGAGACTCTTCTTTGGTCGTAGCAGGATCACGGTCGAGAGTGCGCAGCACCATCTCCGAATCGCCCAGCAGCTTGATGATGTCCTCGCGGGTCTCGGCGAGACCCAAGGCGCGAACCAAGAGCGTGGCAGGCTGCTTGCGCTTGCGATCGATACGCACCGACAGGAGATCGCGCTTGTCGGTCTCAAACTCCAGCCATGCGCCGCGGCTCGGAATGACCTTGGCGGCATAGATGGTCTTGTCGGAGGTCTTGTCGCGCTCCGTTGAGAAGTAGACGCCGGGAGAGCGTACCAACTGAGAAACGACGACGCGCTCAGTACCATTGATGATAAAGGTGCCACGCGGAGTCATGAGCGGAAAATCGCCCACGAAAACGTCCTGCTCCTTGATCTCACCGGTCTCGCGGTTGATGAAGCGAATCTCGACGAAGAGCGGAGCCTGATAGGAGACGTCCTTCTCCTTGCATTCGTCTACGGTGTATTTGGGTTCACCAAACTCATGACGCCCGAATTCCACACACATATCTTTGGTGGAATTCTCGATGGGAGAGACGTCGGCGAAAGCCTGAGAAAGTCCTTCACCTTTAAACCATTCAAAACTTTCCGTCTGAATGGCGATAAGGTTAGGGACGTCCATAACGTCAGGAATCTTCGCAAAGCTTCGACGTTCTCTAACATGGCTGGTAGAAGTAGATTTTTTAGCCTTTGCCACTGCGTGGAACCTCCTTCATGAGGACCGTATTCCTGCAAAAAACAGTAATTGAATAAGATATGACGGTAAAAAAGCATCGTCAAGAAAAAGTTTATCGAGTTTTGGATTTTTTCCGGAAAAATGTTAAATGATGCCGCTGACCGATTGGTGCTTTTGTGGGTATTGAATGGTACCGAAAGACGCATGAGGCAAGACGCTCAGCATAAAAAGCAAACGGAGTACGGGGACGAGTAAAAGTAAGTTAGCGCTTAGCTTTGATCCCGCAATGCCTCTAGACGACTGAGCATCTCAGATGAGAGGCGATCGGCTACCGTGTTTTTCGCGGCGACCCGAGGTACCTCCTCGGCCTCGGCTTCCCCGTAGTAGTTTTCGATCTCCCAGGAAAAGCCGTTTGCGCTCATGCGGTCGACGCCGCCGCCGAATACCGTGTCTTGGATCGTGGCGTCGGAGGTGACCACGAGGGTTTCCACCGATCTCATCTTGGCGTCGTGAGCGAGTTTCTCTATAACCTTATCCGCCGATGAACCCGCCGGTGAGAAGATGATCTCCACGCCACCGATGGTTTCAGGATTACCCTCGGAAAAGACGTTGTGGGCGCCGTCAAAGACGATGATGGCGCGATAATCGCGACCCGCGTAGTTGATGACATCGTTGATCAAGGTCTCCCGAGCGCGGTTGAAGGCGTCGTCAGTGTAGTCGGGCCCTTGGATATGCTGATAGCGACTCCCCGATCGAAGGACGTTGTAGCCATCCACCAGCAGAAGTTTGTTACGGGTCTTAACCATAGCTTCATTATCCCACGACGCGAACGCTATAAATTCTGCCGAAGCCATTCATACATGCAGACCGTCGCCGCCTGCGCCACGTTGAGTGAACTTACCTTTCCCATCTGGGGCAGCGCCATGAGGTAATCGCACTGCTTGAGCACGAGACGAGCGATGCCCTCCTGCTCATTTCCCATGACCAGGGCTATCTTTCCCACCAGGGGCGTATTCCAAAGCAGCTCCTCGGCTTGCTCGCTTGCCGCCGCCACCCAAAAGCCAGCCTCTTTAAGCTCTTTGAGTGTAGCTGCGATATTCGAGACGCTTGCCACCGGTAGATGGACGATGGCGCCCGCCGAGCTTTTATAGGTAGATGCGCTAATGCTAGCCGACCGATGTCGAGGGATGACCAGACCCGACGCCCCCACCGACTCGGCGCTTCGGGCCACCGCGCCAAGGTTACCGGCATCGGTTATATGATCGAGCACCACGAGAAGCGCTCGCCCATCATGGGCGTCCGCATAGTCTTGAGACTTTGCGATGAGATCAGAAAGCTCGCGGTAGACGAAGGGTTTCGTCTCGGCGAGCATTCCTTGATGACTTTTTCTCACCGAGAGGCTATCCAGCTTGCTACGGCTTACGACCTTGATCGGAATCGAGAGCTTTTTCGCTTTGCGCTCAATAGACTCCACTAAAGAATCCCGATCAAGTCCTTCGGCCCGATAGATCAAGCGAAGCGGCACCTGCGCGTTGAGGGCCTCAAGGATGGGCCTTTTTCCTTCGATGTAGTCAGCCAAGGTTACGCTTCGTCTGAAAAGTCAGGGTCAGCTTGGGGTACATCAGGACCTTCAGGAACCACCGTGTCCTGGACACTACGCTCCCTCTCGGCGGCTTCCTCTTTGGCATTAGCCTCCTCAGCCATCTGCGCGACTTTCGCCACATATTGTTCCCGCTGCTCCTTGCTGAGAAGCGACATATGGGTTTTAAGCACGCTATCCTGAAGACCGCTTACGTCATGCTCAGCCGCTTCGACCAGCTGCTCGGCAAGCTTTTCTCCCTGTTCGGCGGTAATTTCGCCCCTCGCGATAAGCTGGTTGATCAACTCCCGGGACTTCTCTGCCCCAAGAGCCATGGCACCTAAACCAGCGAAGAATACGTCTCTTAAGCCTTCCGTGATACTCTGCATGGATCTTCCACTCCTTTTAGCCGATTGTCAGTGCCGTTTCTACCACGTTGAAAGCGGCGCCATGATGCCGTAACCGTCAGCCGTCTGAACGCCATGGACAACGAACGCCGCGACCTCATCGGGATTGACGTCTTGCTTCTCACCGCTTTGACGAGATTTCACCTCGACGGTGCCCTGAGCCAAGCCTCGCTTGCCTATAACGATCTGGATGGGCCAACCGATCAGATCGGCATCGGCGAACTTGACGCCCGCCCGCTCATCGCGATCATCGACCACCGTCTCAAGGCCACACTCCAGCAGCTCCGCCTCAAGCTTCTCGACGACAGCTTGCACCTCATCGTCATCTAGAGCCAGCGGAATCAAACAAACTGTAGCAGGTGCCACGTTGAGCGGCCACTTGATGCCTCGCTCATCGTTATGCTGTTCAACCACCGCCGCGAGCGTGCGGCTTACGCCGATGCCATAGCACCCCATGAGGAAATAACGCTCTTTTCCCTCTTCATCAAGATAGCATGCGTTCATGGACCGGGAGTACTTATCGCCCAGCTGGAAGACCTGCGACACCTCAATA
>CANRPV010000140.1 GCA_947632575.1 uncultured Eggerthellaceae bacterium
TATATCTTCTACCACGAGGCGCCGGAGGCTTAACGAGCCGGATTACGAGAAGATCCTTACTGCGAATACAGAACTAGAGATAGCGAATAAGTTCGTCGAGGAAAAAGCCTCTTTCGGTGAAACCCTCAACCCCGCCTACCACGGTCTCGAGCGCCTCATCGCTAATGGCTGCGCCCTCACGTCCAGCGGCGGTTCTAAGAGCGCAGAAGGCGCTTTCCGCGGCCTTATGATTAAGCCAGATGCCATGGTTCTGCAAGAGACTACGGAACTCATCGACGTCATTACAGCACCTGATCAGCGACGCCAAATTTCTTGAGGCGCTTCCTTCGGAATCCCCCAAGGAGCCGGTATTGAGCGTTGCCATAGAGAGTTCTTGTATCATCGCTGATCCTTTGAGATTCTTGGCTTCAGATGCCAACATGCGGCTAGAACACAAGCGACCGCCGCCCCGACGAGCACAAGCAAGCCCTTAGCGCTCTGTTCCATCGGATCCCCGGTGGGAGGAAGCGTCGCTCCAGGAGCGCTGGTATCAGGAAAGAGGCCGTCCACATCATCTACATCCCCGAGCTCTTCCCCGGGAAGAGATTCAGGCTTATGGGACGTAGAAGAAGAGGGATCGGTCGTAAATACGATTCGTCCAGAACCAGAGGGATTGGCATATTCGTCCCCAATGGTGCCGCCCAGATTCTGCTTGACGTAGTTTATGAGAGCTTCATAGTCGAGGCTTATCTCGCGCCCGAGGTAATTACTATTACGGAGCATGGTATAGCCGCTTCCGCCATCGAGCAAAAACGTGATTGTGGCTACCTTGTAGGTCGCGTTGGGGTCGAGCGGCTTGCCGCCAACCATCACGTTAGATACTCGCCGCTGCCCGTCGATCCCCACAAAGTTGTCATCATCATCGGTGATCACCGGCGATGGGATGTCCAAACGCGTTCTAAAGCTCAAACCCGACACCTGGAGAAATCCTCCGCTTGCCTCGGTCTCATCGTCTAAAGCAGGGGTCAGTCGGCGGACAGAAAACTCCAGCGCATCGAGAATGGTTTGACCGGAAAGCTCGACCAACGAAAGTGAATTTGCATGGTTGTTAACTTCGATCGCGTTTCCATAGGTAAATTCACCAGGTTCAATTCCGAAACTAGTGGTATCTTCATCCCAATACCAGCCAATACCGCCTCCGTTAACAAATCCGATATCGGCGTCCAAGGTTATGCGGTAGGCATCGGCTACGAAGTCTCCCAGATTGGTTTCGCGCATCCGCGCTGTCCAATACCAGGGCTGTCCATCAGCATTGGGGCTGAATACCTGGAAAAACACACCGAGAGTACCCACGGGTTTATCGAGCGTTTCCTTAAGCTTTGCTTCTTTCCTCTCAACAAATTTGGCAACACTCTCATCTTGAGGAATGTTTTCAGCTGCCTGCGTGATGGTGGAGGTGATATCGTCTGGACTAGGATCTTTGTCCGGAGTGATGGTCAAAGTTCCGTACGCCTGAAAAGCAGTGCCGGCTTGGGCAAGCCAAATCTTCTCGCCAGCAGCGTTTTCTACTTGCTCGTTGTAAACCAGATGCGTATGACCGTCGATGACAGCGTCGATGCCTGTTGTATGACGTATAACCTCCGTGCTCGTCCATCGCTCAGGAAGAGACGACGTGGCACTGGCACCAAGATGGGAAAGGGCGATCACGTAATCAACATTGTCACCAGTATCCGAACGGGCTTCATCGACCACTTCTTGGACCCGTTTATAAAGGGCTTCTCCCGTCGCATCACCATAGAAACTGTACTTAAGCTCCCCGGCCGCATTTTCAAAAACCTTCGGGTTCGTGGAGGTAAGCGTCGTCGGCGTCGTGATCCCTATATAAGCCACCTTCACTGTCTTCTCATTGACCTTATATTCGAAGATTTCATAGGGCTTGAAAACAGACTTATCAGTTTCAAGATTGAGCATATTCGAGCAAACGTAGGTATAGTCTGCCTGTTCTTCGAGCTCAGAGAGCCTATCCATACCGTAGTCGAATTCATGATTGCCAAGGGCGGCGACATCATAGCCTGCCTCGTTCATGATGTCGACGAGATCCCCACCTTTGGAAAGAGTCCCGATAGGCTGACCTTGGATCGCGTCTCCCGCATCGACCATCGTGACATTTCCTTCTCCATACTCTTTTTGGGCTTGATTGGCAGCTGCCGCTATGCCCGCATAACCGATAGAGGATTTCGAAGTTTCCAGGCCGGAGCAATGCACGTCATTCGTATGCAAAATCACAATGGCAGGTTTATCCGGCGTGTCTTGAGCGAAGGCAGCAGGTGCGATGCCACCTACCATCGAAATGGCCAGCACGAGCGCGAGGAGATAAGTAACTCCTTTTGAGATATGTCTCATTGATAGGTGCTTCATAGCTTGCGCTTTATAACCTGCGTTTCGTTACTCGTGTTTCGTTAACCATGTTCCATTGGCTGCGTTTTATTACCTGCGCTTCAGAGCCCGCACTTCAGACCCCGCGTTTCATTGACGCGTCGCCTTTTACCCGTTATCTCAAAAAAATTCTCCTTGTGCCTAGGACGCCCAACACCCCAGCGGCTAACACTGCCAAAAGAGTCATAAAGGGGACCATTCCGCTTGGCAGGTTATCTCCAGTTTGCGCCAGAGTGCCCGATCCAGATTGCGGCCCTGAGGGCGTAAGAGGTGAGTTATCGGGCCCGACTTGGTCTCCCGCCGGCTGGTCAGTGGAAGGAAGATGGGTGCCTGATGAGCTTTTTCCTACTCGCACTCGAGCCATCGAAGGATCCCACGGAGTCGTAGGGAATTGACTATTGAACGTAGAGTCCGGAGTTGGAATCACCAAAAGCTGGGTTGCGGTCTCATCAGAAGCTACCCTCAGGACATTGCCGTCCATTACCGTTTGGTCTGAATGGTTGCCCTGCACCTCCCACGTGACATGAGCGAAAGAGGAGATATCTTGTTGAGTAGGAAATCTACTGGGATAGGCGGCTTGAGCATAGACCTCAAAACTCGCCGTTCCACCAGGAGCGACCCTGGTGCTTGCCGGATTTACCGAGATCTCACTGAGGGCCACAGGCAGAAGTGTAACCAACTGATAGCTTAAGACCCCAAGCGCATTCTCAGCGAAACTACCACCGAGATAGATGATGTTGGAGCTATATAAATCGTCGCCATTCGAGCCGAAGCCCACAAACGGATTCGGAACTGAGTCTGTCTTGGAGCCAAGAGAATAGTTCTGAGCTAAGCCTCCGGCTTCTCCTCCAGAATCTTGCCAACCCTCTCCGAATACAGCCTCGTCGGTGGCCATAAGATCGACCTCGGCAGATCCGACCACATCGAGAGCAACATCGTCCGCGCCGCCTGTGAAGTAAAGGGCATAGGTGTTGTTATCTGCATAACCAATCGCCGTGCTCGCGAATGTGGTGCTCGGGTCCGAATAGTCGCCGCCCTCGCTCGCAAGTTTTCCTGTCACCTGGATACTGTTTGCCGCAGTCCCGACAATCGTTCCGCTAACCTTGCCGTCACTAATTGATGCCGCGTAGAAACTATGGAAACCGTCAGGTCCGATGGTAAGCTGCGCATGGGGGGCTAAGAGACCATACGCATTCGGACAACTTTCTGTCTCCACCACAGCTTCTACCCTGGTAATACCCTCTCCTG
>CANRPV010000141.1 GCA_947632575.1 uncultured Eggerthellaceae bacterium
GCGCCCATGAGTGTGACCCGGTGAGTGCCTATGGCGGAGTCATGGCCTTCAATCGTCCCGTCACCTCTGATACCGTGGTGGCAATTTTTGATAACAAGCAGTTCGTCGAGGCCATCATTGCTCCGGAATTCTCTGGGGATGCTCTCGAGATGTATAAGGTAAAAACTAACGCTCGTCTCCTTTCCACGGGTGGTCTGAATCCGGCGGGTAACGAGGTGGAGTTCAGAGCCGTCGAGGGCGGTCTTCTCTGCCAGCAGAGCGACGCTGTGGCCGAAGCTATGGCTGATTTCACCGTTCCGACGGAAAAGAAGCCAACCGACGCTCAGATGGAAGAACTTCTCTTCGCTTGGAAGGCCTGCAAGTCCGTGAAATCGAACGCCATTCTCATCGCGCGAGACCACGCCACCGTCGGTGTTGGCGGAGGTCAGCCCAATCGTGTGAACTCGGCGCGTATTGCCGTAACCCAGGCCGGGGATAAAGCCGAGGGCGCAGTCGCGGCCTCCGATGCCTTCTTCCCCTTCAGGGATGGTCTCGACGTTTTGGCTGAAGCCGGCGTCACGGCGGTCATAGAGCCCGGTGGCTCGATACATGACGACGAGGTCATCAAAGCGGCTAACGAGCACGGTATTGCGATAGTATTTACCGGTCATCGTCATTTCCGTCATTAAGCTCAAAGTTGGCAGAAGTTGGCGCCGGAAAGATGATATTTCCGGGCGAGTTGCTGGTAACAGGGTTTTGAAAACTCGGTTGCTCTGGTAGGCTTTGTAGGCCAATCGTTCAGAGACAAAACCAGATAGGCAAGGGGATATGAAGGGCAATTTGCGCTTGATCATGATAGGCCTGGTGGCCATCATCGTGCTTGCCTTCGTATTCCTTCGTGGCGACCAGCTGGTGGAGCTGGTGGAAACGGTTCAGAAAGGCACCCCGATCTTTCTGATTCTTGCCGTGGGTACCCAGTTCGGAAAGTACTTCTCCCAAGGTGGAGCCTATATCTGGTGCTTCCGTACCGTCGAGGAGAACATCAATTTCTCTGGCGCCATCAAGCTGGTGTTCGGCACATTCTTCATGAACACAGTGGCTCCCTCCATGAACCTGGCAGGCATGACGCTTGTGGTGGATGACGCGAGAAAGCGGGGTATCCCCACGGGTCGCGGAACCAGCGCCGCCTTGTTGATGCAGGTCACAATCGACACCGGTTTTGTCATCATCATGTTCTTCGGGTTTACCATCCTCGGTTTAACCGTCGGTATTCAACCGGGATGGCTTCTTCTTGGACTCGTGGCGGTGGTGCTCGTCGGCTCGCTTGTGACGGTGATGATTCTTGGCGGTGTTCGACCGGATCTGGTCATCAAGGTGCTTAAACCCTTCGAACGCCTGGCCAACAAGATCCTGCGTAAATTCAAGCGTAAGCCGCTGGATAACTGGGCGGAAAACATCATCAATCAATTCTCCGACGCGGCGGGACTGATCATCAAAAACCCGCGCCGCACGGCGACGGCTTTCCTCTTTTCAATTATGGCCTCCACCTTTGAGCTCGCCTGCTTCTCGCTTGTCGGTGTCTCCTTCGGCGTCGACATGGCAGAACCTCTCATCTGCGGTTACGTGGTGGCGACGCTGTTCGCGATGATCTCCTTCGTGCCTCAGGGCGTGGGTGTCGTGGAGGCTGCGGTGTTGGTCGCCTTTACGCTTTTCGGTATTGACCAAGCGACGGGCATGGCGACCATTCTGGTGTATCGCGGCATCGTCTTCTGGCTGCCATTCCTCATCGGCGCCATCATGATTCAGCGCACCAATGCCTTCAAGCAGGCTGGGAAAAAGGCCCCGGTGATAGATGGGGCGCAGGCGGCATCCTCTCAAGCGGCTGGCGCTTCGGATACTGCTTCCGGTAGTGCCGCCTCTGAAAATGTTGCCTCCGCTACTGCTACCTCCACTACTACCTCCGTTCACGTTGCCTCTGCCAACGTTGCCTCTGGCACTGCTGCCTCTGGTGCTGCTGCCTCCGATAGTACCGCTGCGCCGAATCCAAAGACGGTTCCGTCTCGTCATGCGGATCTTTCAGAGGAAGAGGAAGTTCGTGAAATTGAAAACTTCTCCTTCGCGGAGCAGGTCCATCAGTTTACCGATCCTGAAGGACTATCCTCTCTGTCAGATAAGGACGCCGAGCAGGGCGATGACGACAGACGGCTGAGCGATGTCGAGCAAGAGATCGAAGCGCTTAAGCAGGCAGCTGTCGATAGTGGGGCTCAAGAAAACGAGGCGTAAAACAAGTATGCTCGCACGCCCGAGCGTTGTGGTATTATAGCGGGCGCTGTCATGGCATTGAGATCGGGTTGTGGCTCAGTTTGGTAGAGCGCTGCGTTCGGGACGCAGAGGTCGCAGGTTCAAATCCTGTCAACCCGACCATCTTTATCTCCATTGAGGATCATAAAACGAAGGAGGCACGATGAAGCTGTTCGGTGGTCTGGGAATTCCTGAGCTTCTGATCATCCTCGCCGTCGTTCTTCTCATTTTTGGTCCTAAAAATCTTCCCAAACTTGGCAGCGCATTGGGAAAGACGGTTAAGAATCTGCGTGATGGAATGGGCGGATCCAAAAAAGCCGTCGAAGCCACGGATGATAGCGACCCGGTTCCTTCCGACGACGCTGAATAATAAGGTCGAGGATCGAAATCACCTCCTGGAGCAACTGAGGAAATCTTTATGGCGGACAATAACTACGTACTAACTCCCGAAGGCAAAGCAAAGCTGGAAGAGGAGCTTCATTATTTAGAGACCGAAAAGCGCGCCGAGATCGGTGCTCGTATTAAAACCGCACGCGAATTCGGCGACATCTCCGAGAACTCCGAATATGACGACGCTAAAAATGAGCAGGGGATGATGGAGGCTCGCATCGCCGAGATCTCCCACATCCTTTCAGAGGCGACCGTCGTCAACGCCCCCAAACGCTCCACCAAAGTAAACATCGGCTCGACGGTCATCGTCGACATGAACGGCTCCGAGCGCTCCTTCACCATCGTGGGCGGCGCGGAAAGCGACGTGGCGCAAGGCAAGATCTCGAACGAATCTCCCGTGGGAGCCGCACTCCTTGGTCATAAGAAAGGTGATAAGGTCACAGCCCTCGGTCCGACGGGCAGGGAAATCCTTATGACTATCACGAAAATTGAGCACTAAGCTATGGCTCAGTCTGATTTCGAGGCCAAAGTCGCTTCTGGGGTAAGGGCTGCCTCCGACGTCAATGCCACCTCCGCGGGCAAGGACTCTTCCGGGGCTCCGGCCGCCTCCGTCGTTGAAGTTACTTCCGAGATAATCGATGACCCGGTCGAGGTACGCAAGGCCAAGCGCGAGGCGCTTCTGGCCGAGGGTATCGATCCTTATGGGCATGCCTTTGCGGTAAGCGACCATGTGTCGGATCTTCTGGTGGCTTATAGCGATCTTACCGACGGAGAAACCACCGACAAACAGGTTCGTATCGCCGGCCGCCTTATGGCACGACGCGTGCAAGGTAAAGTGGCCTTCTTCGAGCTGAGAGACAGCGGCGCGGACATCCAACTGTTCTGCCGCATCAACAATCTGGGTGAAGAGGCTTTCGCCCGCATGGTAGATCTCGATGTGGGGGACTGGATCGGCGTCGAGGG